>JAIZWN010000410.1 GCA_020443945.1 Candidatus Thiosymbion ectosymbiont of Robbea hypermnestra
TCGAGCGCCCGGACGTCCGCTGTGCTGGGCCCGCAGACTACCCACCGGAAATAATCCTGAAAATCCTGTTAACCCTGTACGATTGGAAGACAGCACGAACCACGCAGAATGGCTCGACCTGTCAGCGGTGGTGCCGTAACTTTGTTCTCCTTGGCGACATACACTGAATCCCGGAAACAACCAAGTTGGAACACTACCGTACATTGGAGGCCGCCGGATTCGAGCCGCGGCAGGCCGAAGCCGTGGCCGACGCTTTTCGGGAGGCCCGAGAAATGTAGGTTGGGGTGAGCTTGCGAACCCCAACAAATAGCCTCTCAAACCAAAGCTGTTGGGGTTCGTCGCCCCTGTCGGGGCGACTTCACCCCAACCTACCCGAGCTTCACGGCGTTTGCCGGGAACACCATGCATATCACCAGAATCGGTATCGACAACTTCAAGTCCCTGGTCGATTTCGATCTGCCGTTGGCGAAACTAACCTGCCTCATCGGCCTCAACGGCGCCGGCAAGTCCACGGTCATCCAGGGGCTGGACTTTGTTGCGCAGCTATTCCGGGGCGACCTGTCCCACTGGCTCGGCGAACGCAACTGGAATGCGGCGGATCTGAACTCCAAGCTGGTCTCCAAGAGCAACATCGATCTGCGGATCGAAGCCGAGATCGACACCCTCCTGTTCGTCTGGACCGGCAGCTTCAATCAGGCATCACTGCGCTGCACCCAGGAATCGCTGGAGATCAATGGGCACATGTGTTACGGGGTTGCCGACGGCAACCTGACAATCCCCTGGACTCACCCCCCGGCCAACGGCAAGATCACGTTCAAGTACCAAGGTTCAATCCTCTCCGCGCTCACGGACGAGGCGCTTCCCGATCCAAGGACTCAACAATTCAGGGACTTTATACGGAGCATCACGTCGCTGGACCTGCTTTCCCCGCAGTCCCTGCGGCGGCACGCCGATGTCAGCGGCGGCAGTCTCGGACTCGGTGGCGAGCGTCTGTCGGCCTTCGTCCACGAGCTTCCGTCCGATAAAAAAATCGAGCTGCGGCGGCAATTGCGCCGCTGCTATCCAGATATCGAGGACATCTCCACCCGGTCACTGCAGGCCGGTTGGAAGGAGCTCTCCGTCTACGAGCGGTTCGGCAGCCATGGGCTCCGCACGGAGGCCCGACACATCAACGACGGTATGCTACGGCTGATGGCGATCCTCGCCGAGACCTCGACCGACGGCTCCTTCCTGCTGTTCGACGAGATCGAGAACGGCGTCAACCCAGAGCTCGTCGAGTTCCTGCTGGATACCCTGTTGCAGGCGCCGCAACAGATCCTGGTCACCACCCACAGCCCCATGATTCTGAACTACCTGGATGACGAGGTCGCCCGCGCTGGCGTCCAATATCTCTACCGTGGCGACGATGGCCGTACCAGGACGGTACCCTTCTTCTCGATCCCGTCCCTCCACAAAAAACTCGCGGTGATGGGACCCGGCGAGGCGTTCGTGGATACGGAGTTGTCGCGGCTGCCGGAGGAGATCGCCAGGATGGGTGGCGAGGACCGAGGCTAGCGGTATGCGGTTTCTCCTGAGCGGCGAAGGGCCGAGTGACATCGGTCGCTGCATCGGCGCCGATCCCTGCGTGGGCGATACGTTCGAGCCGGGTCCGATGGCCTGGCTCCTGGACCAGGTCGTCGAGGTCCGGCTCCACTTCAGCGCGATCGGACTGAATCTCATACATGCGCTCTCCGAGCAATTGCTTCAGAAAACGGCAAAGAAGCTCAAGCCGCCGAGCCTGCGCGGCAGAAAGCGGCCCGCGGAGACGGCCTACTACTTCCGCAACGCGAGGGCCCTGGCGAAGGTCGCGCGAGAGCTGGGCTCGGAATGGGGCGATGAAGTCATCGCCGTCTTGTTCCGGGACGCGGACGGCACCCAATCGACGGGGCGAGACGACTGGGAGAGCAAGTGGCGGTCGATGATCGACGGCTTCGCATACGAAGGCTTTCCCCGCGGCGTGCCCATGATCCCCAAACCGAAGTCCGAGGCTTGGCTGCTATGCGCGTTGAAGCCGAACCAACCCTACGAGCATTGCGACGCTCTGGAGCATGAGTCCGGGAACGATGCGGCGCCCAGTCCCCTCAAGGCGCAATTGGAAGAGGCCCTGGGCAAAAGACCTACGAGCGTTGTCCTTTCCGAGCAGGTACGGGATCACAAAGTAGAGGCCGCGCGGATTCGGATGGAGAGCTTTAACCGGTTTCGCGAACGTCTGGAAGAGGTGTTGTGAGGCGAATCGTCGCTATTCCCCGGACTGGCGAAGGGCCGGCGGAGCCTGCGTAATCGCTCCAGGATCATGGGAACATTCGCATCGATTCGTGAGATTCGCGATCCATGCTGCACCTGATCCCGGAGCTGCGCCGCCGGTGGGCGCTACGCAAGGCCCCCGCCGGACCGCTACGGGACTATCTGGAAACGCCTTTCCCCAAGCCCTCCGCGGACTACCGGGAGACTGGGCTGCTTGCCGTCGACCTCGAGACCACCGGGCTCGACCCGAAGCGCGATGCTATCCTGAGCGTGGGTTACCTGGACATACGGCACAACCGCATTGATCTCAGCAACGCCTGTCATCGCCTGGTACGGACGGAATGCGCCATCCCGGAGGCCAGCGCCGTCGTCCATCAGATCACCGACGACCAAGCGGCGGCACAAGGGAAACGCCTGGATGAGATACTCGCGGAGCTGCTGCAGAAACTGGCGGGAAAGGTAATGATCGCGCACCATGCGACCCTGGAAAAGGGCTTCCTCGGGAATGCCTGCCGGCGGGTCTATGGGGTCGGACTGCCGATCCCCATCATCGATACCCAAGCCCTGGCCAAACGGACCTTCGAGCGCCGCCACATCCCCTACAAGGACTCGGACCTGCGTCTGCACACCCTGAGCGAGAGTTACAACCTTCCCCGCTATCGGGCCCACAATGCCTTGAGCGACGCCCTCGCCACGGCCGAGCTCTTTCTCGCGCAGGCATCCTACCGGGACCGGGGCAAAGGGATACCCCTGCGGGATCTTCTGACTTACGGCGGTTGACAGGGAGGGTGTCGCAACAGGCGATCCCCCCGCGTCGAATCCCGCAAACAACACGGCTGAGACACTACCAAGAGGAGAATACCTATGTCCGTAAAACCAATTCCGGACGGTTACCATACGATTACACCCTACCTGAGCATTCAGGGCGCGGCCGAGGCCATCGAGTTTTACAAGCAGGCATTCGGCGCGATCGAACGGTTCCGTATGACGACGCCGGCCGGCGAAATTGGTCATGCGGAAATCGGAATCGGGGATTCGTCCATTATGTTGGCCGATCCCTGCGGGAAAGGGGTATTCCGCAGCCCCCGATCACTGGGCGGCTCGACCGTCGGTCTTCACCTGTATGTCGAGGATGTGGATGCGGTCTTTGCCCGAGCCACCGCAGCGGGAGCAAAGATCGTCGAGCCGGTGGAGGATCGATTTTACGGCGACCGGAGCGGTTCCGTCGAAGACCCCTTCGGACATCTCTGGTTTCTCTCCACCCATAAAGAAGACCTCACGCCGGAGGAAATCGACCAGCGGGCCAGGGAATTCTTCGCGAAGAAGGGCCCCCAGCTTGCATCCGAACCCTGAGCCGGCTATTTTTCCTGTCATTCCTTAAAGGGTGTCGCAAAAACCCATCCGTGGGCCTTTGCGCCGCGGAAACGGAAATCGGAGCAAATCATGTCAGCCGTCATCGAACGTATCGAGACCCTCGAACAGACCGTGCAGGCATTCGTCCGCGATGTCGGCGTCGAGTTCCGCCGGCTCTACAACTCCCAGCGGCAAACCGAAGTCGAGCTGCGTGCCTTCAAGGACGAAATGAGTGACTTCAAACCGGAAACTGCCTGACACCCTGCTTCACCTTATTTTGCGTGGTGGTGTCTTAGATTTGTGGTTTCCGGGATTCAGCGTAGAGACCTCCCTTCACCATCATTGTTATCCGCAAATTACGCCGATTTTCACGGATTACCGCATTTTTTCATCGGCGAGAATCTGCGTAATCTGCGGATTCAAAGCGGAACGAGAAACGGTCAGACCTTCAAGCGCGCGCAACCAAGCAGATGGTTGCTTCTCGCCAAACGCGCCGGGGACGCTGAGCCCCCCCGGCGACATCCGCCGGAGCGAACCTATTCGACGGTGACGGATTTGGCGAGGTTGCGCGGTTGATCCACGTCGGTGCCCTTGAGCACCGCGACGTGATAGGCCAGAAGCTGGAGCGGGATGGTGAAGAGCAGGGGGGAAACCAGGCCATCGATCCGGGGCAACCGGACGACGGTCGTGCCCCGGGCTTCCGCCATAGCGACGCGGTCGTCGGCGAACACGAAGAGCTCGCCGCCGCGGGCGCGGACCTCCTCGAGGTTGGACTTGAGCTTTTCGAGCAGCTTGTCGTTGGGCGCTACGGCAACCACGGGCATATCCTCGTCGATGAGGGCCAGGGGACCATGCTTGAGCTCGCCGGCGGGATAGGCCTCGGCGTGGATATAGGAGATCTCCTTGAGCTTCAGCGCCCCCTCCAGGGCGATGGGGTACTGGTCGCCGCGTCCCAGGAACAGGGTGTGGCGCTTCTCCACGAAGCGTTCGCTGAGCGTCCCGATGGTCCCGTCCAGGGCCAACACCTCCCTGATCTTTCCGGGCAGGCCCCGGAGCAAATCCACGCACTGCTCCTCGCTCCCCCGGTCCAGGCCATGGCAGCGCCCGATGACGGTGGTCAGCAGCAGCAGGGCGGTCAGCTGCGCGGTGAATGCCTTGGTGGAGGCCACGCCGATCTCGGGGCCGGCGTGGGTCAGAAACACCAGGTCGGACTCACGCACCAGGGAGCTCTCGGGAACATTGCAGATCGCCAGGGTGGCGGCATAGCCGAGCTGCCGGGCCATCCGCAAGGCGGCCAGGGTATCGGCGGTCTCGCCGGACTGGGAGATGGTGACAAAAAGGGTGCCGGCAAGCACCACCTGCTTGCGGTAGCGGTACTCGCTGGCTACCTCTACGTTACAGGGCAGGCCGGTAAGCGACTCGATCCAGTACCGCGCGACCAGGGCGGCGTGGAAGCTGGTGCCGCAGGCGACGAGGGTGATTGCCTGGATCCCCTGGAAGATCCGCTCGGCCTCGGTGCCGAACGCCTGGGGCAGGACATGGTTGCGGGAGAGCCGTCCCTCCAGGGTATCCCCGATTGCGCGGGGCTGCTCGAAGATCTCCTTGAGCATATAGTGCCGGTACGGACCACGCTCCACGGTGTCCGCATACAGCCCGGAGGTCTTGACCGGGCGCTCCACGGACTCGCCCGCGGCGTTCCAGATGCGGACCGCATCGCGGGTGATCTCGGCGAGATCCCCGTCTTCGAGAAAGATAAAGCGCTGGGTAACCGCGAGCAGCGCGAAGACATCCGAGGCGATGAAGTTCTCGCCGAAGCCCAGACCGATAACCAGGGGGCTACCGTAGCGGGCGGCGACCAGACGGTCCGGATCCCGGGTATCGAGAACACCCAGGGCATAGGCCCCCTCGAGCGACCGGATGGTATCCCCTACCGCCTCCGGCAGAGCCCGGCCGGCCTCGAGCCGATCATGCAGGGCATGGGCGATGACCTCGGTATCCGTGTCGGACGTGAAGATATGGCCGGCGGCCGCCTGCTCCTCGCGCAACCGCTGGTGGTTTTCGATGATCCCGTTATGGACGACGGCGCACCGGTCGCGACAGACATGGGGATGGGCATTGCGCTCCGCGGGCTCGCCATGGGTCGCCCAGCGCGTGTGGGCGATCCCCAGCCGACCGGGAAGCGGGTTGCGCGCCATCTCATCGGCAAGACACTGCACCTTCCCCAGGGTACGAACCCGCCGCAGCTCGCCCGGCGCCGCGAGCACCGCCATACCGGCCGAATCATAGCCACGATATTCGAGACGCCGCAGCCCCTCCAGAAAAATGGCCGCGACCTCACGTTGGGAGATACCACCGACAATACCGCACATGGCTAATCCTCTATTCCTATGGCAGCAACTCTCGAACGCGCCGCACGGCCCGCGACAGACTGGGGGAATGTTTGACTGCCCGGTTACTGCTCCAGGCGGAACGAACGAAGTGACAGAGTTGGCTGTTGTAGCCGAGCCCGACCGGTGAGCTGGCACCCTTCTGCGGCAGGATGTCTCGCCTCAACTCCCGCTTCGAGGACTGGCGGACAAGTCTCAGTACCGCGGCCTTGGGGTCCGACAGTTCATCCGGCGCCGTCGGTACGGCCACGGCCGGAATACCGACGAAACGGGCAAAGGCCGCGCGATCGGCCAATACCCAGGACTCCGTTTCCCGCACCGCGACCCGAAACAATAGCCTGGCACTGCGCGGCCTCGGCAACCAGCCGGCGATCATCTCCAGCGGGCAGCGTCTACGGTCCAGGTCGGTAAGCAACAGGACCGGTACCCCATTTTCGGCCAGACGATCGAGATCGGCAACGCGTTTCTTGAGATAGCCGAAGCCCTTTTTACCCACGCGAGCCCGAATATCACACCTACCCGCCTGGTACAACAAGGTCTCGGCAACCACTTCGCTGAGGGCGTCTTCCGTGGCAATGACAACCCCGGTCATGTGGACAGACCGAGTTGTTCCGCCCCCTCCGGCCTGGCCTTCGGCAACAAAACCTCCGAGGGCAGCAGACCGTCGGCCATCATTGCCAACTCCTGTTCGTCCGGACCGCAAAGCTCGGAGCCATCGTCGGTGGGAGTGACCAACAGGATCGAAGGACCGTCGAGGGGATTGCCGAGTAAGGCCTCGCTGTGCGTGGTGATGAGCACCTGGCGGCGGTACTTCACCTGACGCTTGATCCGGTCGATTAGCAGCGGGATCTGCGCAACGATAGCCTCGTTGAGCGACAGCTCCGGCTCTTCCAGCAGGAGCATCGAATCGCCGGCCAGCAGTGACCACAGCAAGGCGATCAAACGCAAGGTGCCGTCGGAGAGCTGATCTTCACGGTGCCAGGCCCCATGGGGCCGCCAATGCGTGTAGCGCGCCTCCAGGTGCGGGAGGCCGGTGGTTTCGTCGCGCACGAAGCGTAGCTCCTGGAACTGGGGGACGGCCTTTTCCAAGGCCCGCTGAATCTTCTTCAACCGCGCGTTTCGCGTGTTCGCCCGGGTGCATGCCAGCCCTTCCAGGAACCCCTGCCCGAAGGGGTCCTCCTCCAATCGGTTTCCGCCGATGCGATCCGAGAACTTCAGTAGTTGGGGTACCAGATGGAGGTAGGTAGTCGCGGCAAAGAACTCCGCCAGTAGGCGAAACCGGACGTTGGCGCTGACCTGCTCCAAATGGGTTTGGGTAAGGCGTTCCTTGTCGGCCTTATCTTGCGCATCGGGCCGTTTCAGTACGCGCCTTCTATTCAAAACCACCCGTTCCTCGGTCACCACGGGGCGCTGGCGCCCGGTACCCTCGCTCTTGAAGCCGAGTAGATAGTCCCAGGTTTCCTGGGACTCCCCGGAACCGCTCACCACACTGACCTTGATGCGGACCTCGGTATCCTTGCGCGCCTGCAGACAACGCAGCTTCTTGAGTCCACCACGCTCCGCAACGGCCTTCGCCAACCCCCCACCGGACGGGCTTGCGACCGTGCGCAGAAAGCGGAAGACATCGAGAAAGTTCGATTTACCCGCGGCATTCGGGCCGATGAGATAGGTCGACTCGCTCAGCTCCACCGCCACCTTGCGGAAGTTGAGCCAATTCTTCAGCTCGATATGGGTAATCCGCATCGGGATTCTCTTGCTATCCATTCCCGGATAAAGCGCTTGTCGGCGGAGCAGAACGGCTTTGCGGTACAACAAGCTCGGGGGTAAGTGACAGCTATAGCGGTAATGGTTCCGACCTCACTGTGCCATCCTGGCCCGGTTCAAAACGGAGGGGGGTAGTGGGTGAATCCTATGCGATATTCGACGTTACTCAGGTAGATACCTTAACCACTTGAAAAATTACCACTACCCGGAGGGGAATTGTTATTCAGGAGGCCTTCGGCTTCTTGCGGGGGCGGTGCCAATGCTCCACAGTGGTCTGTCGGGCGCGGGTGAGGGAGAGCTTTCCGTCCGGCGCCTTATGAGAGATGACCGAACCGGCGCCGACGGTGGCCTCCTCGCCGATCTCCACCGGCGCGACCAGGGAGGCATTAGAGCCGATGAAGGCGCGGTCGCCGATCACCGTCGGGTGCTTATTGACGCCGTCGTAGTTGCAGGTGATGGTTCCGGCGCCAACGTTGACGTCTCTGCCGATCCGAGCATCCCCCACGTAGGTCAGGTGATTGACCTTGCTGCCTTCGCCGACCTGGGATTTCTTGAGCTCGACGAAGTTGCCCACATGCACGGCGTCCGCCAACACGGCCTCCGGCCGGAGCCGGGCGAAGGGACCGATGCGGGCGTCGGCGCCGACCACGGCGCCCTCGATGACGCTGTTGGCAAAGATCTGGGTGCCGGGGCCGATCTCGCAATCCCGGAGCAGACAGTTGGGGCCGATGGATACGCCCGCGGCAAGCCGGACATTCCCTTCGATGACCAGATTCACGTCGAGACTGACGTCTTCTCCGGCGTGCAACCGACCGCGGATGTCGAGCCGGGCGGGATCGGCGAGGGTCACGCCGTTGCGCATCAGGTCTTCGGCCTGGCGGCGCTGGAAGATACGCTCCAGGGTTGCGAGCTGCACCCGGTCATTGACGCCGCACACCTCGTCCCGGGTCCGCGGCCGACTGGTGGCGATCTCCACCCCGTCACCCACGGCCAAGGCGAGGATGTCGGTCAGATAGTATTCGCCCTGGGCGTTCCGGTTGTCGATACGGGCAAGCCAGTTATCCAGCCGGGCCCGGTCCGCAACCAGGAAGCCGGTGTTGATCTCGTCGATCCGCTGCTCGGCCTGCGTGGCGTCCCGCTGCTCCACGATACGCAGGACCCGCCCGGTCTCGTCGCGGACAATGCGCCCGTAGCCGGTGGGTTCCTCGAACACGGCGGTCAGCACGCCGAGCTCGGTTGTTGCCGCGGTATCCACCAGGCGCTGGAGCGTTGCCGGCTGCATAAGCGGCACATCGCCGTAGAGGACCAGGATCCGGTCCATGTCCTGCAGACTGGGCATGGCCTGCCGGACGGCATGGCCGGTACCTTGTTGCTCGGCCTGCTCTACCCAAACGCAGTCGTAGTCGGCCATCCGGCGGGGTACCAGGTCGCCCCCATGGCCGTAGACGACACAAATCCGCGCGGCCCCGAGGGCCTGCGCGGTGTCCAGGGCATGAGCCAGCAAGGGCCTTCCGGCGAGCGGATGCAGGACCTTCGGCAGACGCGAGCGCATCCGCTTTCCTTGTCCCGCGGCGAGAACGACGACACCCAGTTTCATTGTAGAGAGAACAATAGTTGGTAAAGGTTGCAGAGCAATTCTTCGAGATTCGTGCTGTTATCCAATGGTACAGGATTAACAGGATTTTTCTTCGTTCTGATTCAGTATCACCGTGCGGCGTAAATTCAGGATAACGAAATAAAGCCTCCTGTTAATCCTGTATTATTACGAAGGTTGCGACGGGCGTTCAGAATGGGCCAGGCTGTCTTGGCTGAGCTCCTGCTCCGAGGGGTCGCGGACCTCCTGGATCGCTATTCTGACTTGCAGCTCCTTGCCGGCAAAGGGGTGGTTGCCATCCACGGTGAGCTGCCCGTTTTCGATTTTGGTGACGTAAAAGGTCTTCATTTCCCCCGCTTCGTTCTGCATCGGCACCTCGGCGCCCACATGACGAAACTGCGGTGGAACATTGTCGATGGCATCGGTAAAGGTAAGACTCGGGTCGTAGGGACCGACGCCTTGCTCCGATCCCAGCGCAAACCGGACGCTATCGCCGGCACGTTTTCCGGCCATCGCCTTGTCCATACCACCGATAAGCTCGGTCCGGCCACCGTGGATATAGCTCACGGGAAGATCGGATTGCTCCAGCATATTGCCGGATTGGTCGCAAATGCTATAGACGAGGGAGACGAGCTTGCCGTTCCTGATCGCTTGGTCGGTCATGGCAAGGGAATCGTCACGCGGGAGACATACACCCGAATTGGTTGCTGTAGCGATGAAATTCCTCGTCTATTTCCATGATGACCTTTTTCCTCTCTTCAACCCTCATCCTGGGGCCCGACGAGAGCCTGAACAGGGCAAGCGCCGCGGTGAAAAACAACAACACCGGGAAGAACACGTGCCTCAAGATTCTCGTATCGGAACGGAGAATATTCTGCATTATTTGGAAGAAATCCCTCGCAATCCTGCAATATTCCGGGTTATCCGTTCCATTCAGGTTTTGTTTGATGGCCTCTATCTTCCTGCGGATTTCTTCGTTTTTGTGCAGATAAAACGCAAATCGCAGGAAATCCGTAACCTTGAAAGAGCTGGTGACCCCGATGGCGGAGTTGATAAGATCGATCAGAGTAGTGTATTCCTCCGATTCCTCATCCAGTTCGCCTTTCATGGCCAATAGGGACAATTCGTCTCTGAGTTTGTAGATCCGAAACCGGCTTCGATTCTTCAGAGCCGGCTGTAGATAATTATTGTTGATTACCATGATCAGCCATATCGACACCCCCGCAATCAGGAAATTAACGGCCAGCATTTTCTTCCTCCCGCCCGTTTGTCATAGAGTCGGACCTGATATCGAAACCAGAGGACCTGTGAATCATCAGCGGTTTCAGTGCTCCGGTTTCCATACCATGCACCAGGAATTTCCTGTGTTCGGCAAGATCATGGATATGTGATTTGTAAACCTTTGCTTGAACGACATTTGCAATAAGGCTCGCGATCAGGACCGAAGCCAGAGGAAGAAAACAGAATTTTTCGCTGATCAAAAAGCCACCGATACCCCCGAGCATACCATCCAAAGATTCCGGGGGTAATTTGTATGTGACATAAAAGACCCAGCAAACAAAGCCAAAGATAATCAGCCCAATTAAATTCCCCGTCTGCGCCAGATCATACAAGGCATCGATAAGCCTTATAATTACATCCGCAAAGCCGGTGCCCTTTTCAGAAGCACCGGCTTTGGCCGATACCGCCTCTCTTTCCTGTCTGGTTCTGCGGGGTTTACTGTTCATCCGTCCATTTTCCCTGGTTGTCGGATCCCGGATGAGTATATTCGGAGCGGTTGGAATACGAGGTGGTGGAGTTGAACGTCCAAATCGACAAGGGATGACGGCGATCCGGGTTTTCAACCGGTTTCAGCATCTAACGAGGCTTTGCCTTAAGACCACGAGGCGTGACCAACCGCACCGAAGAACCACGGAGGCAGACACAGATAAACACGGATTGTGATCTGTGTCTATCCGTGTTTATCCGTGGTTCAAAGAATTTGCGATTCCCGCCCAACAAGAGACAGAACTGTTTTTG
>JAIZWN010000411.1 GCA_020443945.1 Candidatus Thiosymbion ectosymbiont of Robbea hypermnestra
CCTGGATTCCGGCAATCCCTGCCGGAATGACGGGGTAGGGGTCGGCAGACTTCATCACTTAAAATTTAGCCACTACCGGAAAAATCTTACCCGGCACGGCGATAATCGAGACTGTTGTAAAGGCGATCCCGGCTCTATGGTCAAAATTTTTGAATCGGAATGGGATCACAACCTATTGAGCATTCTCTATGCAGTTCGATCACGGCTTATCGCCGTTGAACAGGGCGGTCCCTCCCTGGATCGCGTGGGGTGTCGCCTGTGGCAACACCCTTTTACCGACCGGGGGATCGTTTCACCAGATTCCCAGTACGGCCTTGAGGCTCTTTTCTACCGCGGCCATTTCGGCCGGGGTGAGGCTGGTCAGGGGTCCGTCTCCAATGCGGGCGCGGTCCAGGGCGCGGGGTTGGTCGGTGATGACTTGGCAGGGCTTGCGCAGTCGGTCCCGCGCCGGCACGGATACGCGCCAGATTTTGAAGGTCGGGTAGACCCGGGTGGTCAGCGGCAGCACGACGACCATCGGCGTGAATTCGCTACTGAGCCGATCGGCCTGCATGATGAGGACCGGCCGGAGTTTGCCGATCTCTTGTCCGCGCGGGGGATTGAGATTGGCCGTCCAGATCTCTCCCCGGCGCATTACCGCCACCACTTGTCGTCGGGGGTTTCCGGTCCGGGGGTGTCGGGACCGGAACCCTCCGCAATTTCCAGGGCCTCGTTGTCGAGGGGCAGGAAGTCCTCGGCGATCTCGAGCGCCGCGCGTCGGGTTTCGGGATTGCCGTATGCCGCCCTCGCCTCGGCGACCATGGTTGTCATGAACCTTTCCCGCTCACGCCGTTGCAGGAACTCGCGCAACGCCTCGCGCATCAGCTCGGACCGCGGCTGGCGCGCCAGCTCGGTCTCCTCCGTCAGGCGCCGTTCCAGTTCCTCCGGCAAGCGCAAACTCATCGAACTCATCGCCGAATCCTCGTAATACGGAATATCGTGCTTAACCTAGCACATAATGGAAGACAAAACCGCAACCACCCCCCCGGAACAGGCCGAACTCCCCCTGCCCCTCCCGGCGATCGACCTGGAGCTGCCGCTGCTGCCGGCGCGCATGGTCAACGAATATGTCTATTGCCCGCGGCTGGCCTATCTGGAGTGGGTACAGAAGGAATGGGAGGACTCCCGAGACACCGTGGAGGGCCGCCATACCCACCGGCGCGTGGACCGGCCCGGCGGCAAGCTGCCCGCGCCGCGGGAGGTGGAGCAACAAGAACGCATCCACGCCCGCTCCATCACCCTGGAATCCGAGCGGCTCGGGCTCGTTGCCAGAATGGATCTCATCGAGGCCGACGGCGATCGCGTGATTCCGGTCGATTACAAGCGCGGCAAACGTCCGCACGTGCCGCGCGGCGCCTACGAGCCGGAACGGGTCCAGCTCTGCGTCCAGGGCATGCTCCTGGGCGAACACGATTACCGCTGCGAACAGGGCGTGCTCTACTACGCCGCCGGCCGTGAGCGGGTACCCGTTCCGTTCGACGAGGAGCTGCGCCACACCACGCGCAAGGCCATCGACGGCCTGCGCCGGCTGGCCGCCGAGGGGCGGATCCCGCCGCCCCTGGAGGACAGCCCCAAATGTCCCCGCTGCTCATTGGTGAGCATCTGCCTGCCGGACGAGATCAACTTCTTCCGCGGCTCGGAGCTGACGCCGCGCCCCCTGGTGGTCGGCCAGAAAACCGCCCTGCCGCTCTACGTCCAGACCCACCACGCCAAGATCACCAAAAGCGGCGAGCGCCTGGACATCTTTGTCGACGACGAAAAGACCCAGAGCGTGCGGCTCATTGATGTCTCCCAGGTCGCCGTCTTCGGCAACGTCTACATCACCACCCCCGCCCTGCACGAGCTGATGAAACGCAGCATCCCCGTGAGCTGGCATGGCTTCGGCGGCTGGTTCATGGGCCACACCATCGGCACCGGGCACAAAAACGTCGAGCTGCGCACCGCCCAATACCAGGCCAGCTTCGACCCGGCTCGCTGCCTGCACCTCGCCAAGGGCCTGATCGAGGCCAAAATCCGCAACTGCCGCACCCTGCTGCGCCGCAACTGGAAGGGACCCGACAGCCCCAACCCGCTGCTCGCGGACCTCCGGGGCGACATCCGCCAGCTACAGCGGGTACCCGACCTCCAAAGCCTGCTCGGGATCGAAGGCGCCGCCGCCTCCCGCTACTTCGGAGTCTTCCGCTACCTGATCCGGGACCAGAACCGCAACCAGAGCTTCGACTTCACAACCCGCAGGCGCCGTCCACCGCCGGACCCGGTCAACGCCCTCCTCTCCTATGCCTACAGCCTGCTGACGCGCACCTGGGTCGTCACCCTCTCCGCCGTCGGCTTCGACCCCTACCGCGGCTTCCTGCACCAACCCAGATACGGCCGGCCCGCGCTGGCCCTCGACCTGATGGAACCTTTCCGGCCCCTCATCGCCGATTCAGCCGTCCTCCAGGCGATCAACAACGGCGAAGTACGGCCCACCGACTTCGTACAAGTCGCCAACAGCGTCAACCTGACCAAAGACGGTCGTAAACGCTTCATCGCCACCTTCGAACGGCGCATGAGCCAGGAAGTAACCCATCCCCTCTTCCGCTACCGGACCAGCTATCGGCGCCTACTGGAAATCCAGGCCCGCCTGCTCGGACGCTTCCTCCAAGGCGAGCTCGACGACTACCCCAACTTCACGCCGCGATAAACCATGGACCAAAGACTCTACATCGTCACCTACGACATCTCGGAGCCAGGCCGCTGGCGCCGCATCTTCAAACTCATGAAAGGCTACGGCGAATGGCTCCAGCTCTCCGTCTTCCAATGCCGACTGACACCCGTGCAACACGCCGAGCTCATTGCCCTGCTCGACGGCCTGCTCCACCATGCCGAAGACCATGTGATTCTGATCGACCTGGGGCCGGCGGACAAAGTCGTGCCCCGCATCGTCAGCCTCGGCAAAACCGACTTTACCCCCATCAAACACGAAGCGGTAATCGTTTAAAGGCGCCTTGAAACATTCAGAGGCTATCTAAAAACTGGTAGTGTCGTAGTTTTGTGATCTGTGATGTTGAGTAGTGGTAAATTTTAAGTGATGAGGTGTTTCCCCGAGTCACGTCGAACATCACACCAAGCCACGAAGAATTCTGCCGTGGTCTCGGACGGCTCTTGGCGTTGCCGGTGCCACCGCACCGTCATTCC
>JAIZWN010000412.1 GCA_020443945.1 Candidatus Thiosymbion ectosymbiont of Robbea hypermnestra
GGAGCCCCCCAACCGCGCCAAGGCCAGGCGTGGCGTGGCTCTCTCGCTCGGTGCTCTCCTCTCGCCTTGGCGCGGTTAGGAGGGCTCTGAGGGTGAAAAATAAGGTGAAACGGGGCACTAGGCTGCTATGGAGTGTTCGGATCACTGATACCAGGACGATAACATGACAACGCGCGAAGGCAGCCTGCAGGCACCCACCCGACACCCGATCGACTGGACCGATCCTGAGTTTTACGACGAGGGCGCTCTGTTCGAGGAGCTCGAGCGGGTCTATGACATCTGCCATGGCTGCCGGCGGTGCGTCAGCCTGTGTCAGGCCTTTCCCACCCTGTTCGACCTGGTGGACGAATCGGACACCCTGGAGGTGGACGGCGTAGCCAGGGAGGACTACTGGCGGGTCGTGGACCACTGCTACCTGTGCGACCTGTGCTTCATGACCAAGTGCCCCTATGTCCCGCCCCACGAGTGGAACCTGGACTTTCCGCACCTGATGCTGCGGGCCAAGGCGCTGAAACACAAACAGGGCCGGACCCGGCCGCGGGACCGGATCCTGTCGAGCACCGATGCGGTCGGCTCCCTGGCGGGCATTCCCGTGATCTCGGGGGTGGTCAACGCCGTGAACCGATCCGCCGTCGGCCGTAAGCTCCTGGACCTCACGCTCGGCGTCCACCCCCAGGCGCGGCTCCCCGAATACCGGAGTGATACCCTGCGCAGGCGGCTCAAGGGCCGGGTCGGGCGCCGGTCCGCGGGGGAGGCCGCAGGCCCGACCACCGGCAAGGTCGCCCTGTTCACCACCTGCTACAACAATGTCAACGAGCCGGATGTGGGTCTGGACCTGGTCACGGTATTCGAGCACAACGGGCTTCCCATCACCATCCCGAGCAAGGAAAAATGCTGCGGCATGCCCAAGTTGGAGCTGGGAGACCTGGAAGCCGTGCGGCAGGCCAAAGACGCCAACCTCCCGATCCTCGAAAGCCTGGTGGACGCGGGGTGGGACATCGTGGCGCCGATCCCCTCCTGCGTGCTCATGTTCAAGCAGGAGCTGCCGCTCCTCTTCCCGGACGAGGAGGCGCTACGCAAGCTCCGGGAGCATATCTACGACCCCTTCGAGTACCTGATGCTGCGCCATAAGCACGGCAAGCTCCGCACCGAGTTCACCCGCCCTCTGGGCAAGGTCGCCTATCACGCCGCCTGCCATCAGCGGGTGCAGAACATCGGCCACAAGACCTGCGAGCTCTTGTCCCTGATCCCGGATACCCAGGTCGAGCTCATCGAACGCTGCTCTGGGCACGATGGCACCTACGCGGTCAAGAAGGAGTTCCATGAATACTCCATGAAAATCGTCCGGCCGGTGGCCAACAAGATAAAGCAGACCGCGGCCGACCACTATGGCAGCGATTGCCCCATGGCCGGCCGCCACATCGGCCATGCCCTGGCCGATGGCCGCGAGCCCGAACACCCCCTGACCCTGCTGCGTTTGGCCTACGGACTATAAAGTTAGAAGCCGTCTAAAAATGAAATTCACCTTCAAGAAGATCGGGTACATCGACGATGGTGAGGTAACGCTTGGAGACCTCACGGTTATTTGCGGTCGCAATAACGTCGGCAAGACCTATCTGAGTTACACCATCTACGGCTTCCTGAAACACCTCTGGCGGCTTGCCGGAATCCGACTCGATAAGGAAACCCTGGAACAGCTCTACGAGCAAGGTGTTTGTCGCATCGATTTGCGACAGTATACCCAGGACGCGGCGAAGATCCTGGCGCGCGCCGGTAACAACTTCTCGCGTGATCTGCCCCGCTTCTTCAACACGACGGACGAATACTTCGTGGACGCGGCCGTGGGCCTGGAGATCGAAAATTGTACCTTCTTCGTGGATGTGGATTACGAATTCAAAGGCGGAGTGAAATTCAGCGGTAAGGAATTGATTCGATTCACCAAGGAAAAAGGCGCATCGGTATTGGATATCGTTCTTCAATCCGACAGCAGCAGCACCATCCCGAGGGAAATTCTTCAAGACATTCTTTCCGAGCACATTGCGGACGCATTATTCAGTACGGTAGTACCGAATCCATTCGTCATAACCTCCGAGCGTACCGGAATATCTCTCTTCTACAAAGAGCTGGACTACAGCAAGAGCGCGTTGCTCGATCATCTCGCCGATGCGGAAAAGCCAGACCCGATCACACTATTGAATACCTTGCGGTCACGCTATGCGGAGCCGATCAAGGATAATATCGACGTGATACGTGACTATGATTCTCTCTGTAAGCGCAAGAGCCATTTTCAAGACGACGATCAACAGGATACCGGGGTGGTCGATGCCTTGCTGAAACTGACCGAGGGCTCATTCAGGAGTCTGAATGACCAGCTTATCTACGCACCGCGCAAGGAGCCTGGACGAGACGAGGTGAGCTTACCCATCTATATGGCCTCTTCGTCCATCAAATCCCTTTTCCTGATGGACTTCTACATTCGCCGCCTGGCCCAGGACGGCGATATCCTGATCATCGACGAGCCGGAGTTGAACCTCCATCCCGATAACCAATGGAATATGGCCCGCCTGCTGGCGCGTATGGTCAACCGTGGCGTGCGGGTTCTCATCACGACCCACAGTGACTTCCTGGTGCGGGAGATCAATAGCCTGATTATGCTGAGTGGCTCCATATCGGATAAGGGAGCAATCATGGAAAGGGGTAAAATTTCAGAGAGTGATATTCTGCGCCCGGAACAGGTGCGCGCCTACACGGTTTCGAATCAGCATCGAATCGAAGCCCTCAATGTAGACGAGCATGGTATGGCTCTCGAATTATTCGATGAGCTTGTCAACGAAGTGGACGCTTTGTCCGATGATATCTACTATGGCATGGAAGATTGACAATGCCTGATGCTCTAAAGATACTAAGAGAGATTCTCAACGATGATATCTTGTTGCCCCCACCCGATGACAAGGGAACCCTCAGAGTAAAGGAGAGTGCCAGGGAGGCAAAGATCAAAACCCTCGACATTTCCGGCATCCCGGCGGACAGTATTGCCTTTACGCTCGATCATATACCGAAGGATCAAAGCCGCAGAGTTTGTTTCAAGCAATTGTCCTGTTACCTGGATGCGACGCGAGAATTCGTAAACCAAGGGTGTGATGCCGTCATCGTCAGTCGTTTCGAACAAAAATGGTGCGTTTTGATACTGGATCTCAAATCCGATAAACCAAAGCCCGGGAAAACAGAGACCCAATTGAAAAACTCCAGGGCCTTTGTGGCCTATATTTTGTCGTTGCTTGATACCCACTATCCAACCGATACGATTCCCAACCCGCGCTTCGAGCTCGTGATCGTAACTACGGGAGGGAGGAGGAAAGGCACTGGTAAGTCAGACGGGGAACAACTCGAGAAGAGGCCTTTTCGCAAGGTGAAGCTAACGCGATACCGGGGAGATCAAGCAAAAATCCATTTCGGTAAGCTGGTTGGCGTTTGATTATGGACCCGACAGCTAGTACCTAGTTTCTCAATATTATTCTCGTATATATTCATATAACACGATGATATATAAATGGAAATTTTATTTACAATATGAAAAATAAGGAGGAACTAGGCACTAGGGCGTGTTGACATTTGGAAGGTCCGCACAGCGGATCCTACGACTGCGGGATCGGTAAGTGGTTACGGATCCGCAAGGGAATTGGATGGGTAAATGAAAACGACTAATTTCTTTATAGATTATCTGGTGATAGGAGTTATTTTCGTATTGGGACTGCTTTTGCCAGTTTATATTTTCGACCCTGACTACTTGGATGCTATTATAAGCTATAGCACAAAGGACAGGCCTTATATGCTCCCTTTATTGACTGTTTTCTTATATATAAGCGGGATCATATTCAATCAGTTATCCGACGTTTTTCTCAGCAAGGCCGGTAAACTTCTCGGATTAGGAAAAATCCAGGAGGAGGAAAATCTGCTCAATGACATTGTAGAGGGCGGTTATCACGTCGCATTGCAAAAGGTGGTTATTACTTCACAGTCGGCATATGATTTTTTGTCTTTCCGCCGTTCTATAATCAGAATATTCAGGTCTCTTGTCGTCATGCTGCTATTGTCACTTGCAAGCTCGATAATAATCGAAATCATAGATTCCTCTGCCTGTGATCTGAGCACCTATTATATTTTTGCCGCCTGTTTCTTTCTGCTGATTTTTGTCCGGTATCGTATAATAAAGCTACAAGTAGGGTACTACAAGGCGATTGCCAATTTTTATGTCAATTGTGAGGATAAATCATGATTGCATATCCTAAAATCATCGAGTTATTCGGGCTTCCCCGAACAGGAAAAACAACAACGGCACATGCTTTATATAAATATTACACGGATAAAGGTAAAAAAACCCATCTCATCAAAGAACGGGCTTCGGTATGCCCTGTTAAAGACAAGCTGAGCCCATTATTCAATCTTTGGACTACGTCGGCCTATCTCAAGGAGTATGTCGAGGAAACGGAAAATAAATGCTCGATTATCATATCGGACAGAGGAATCATCGATGCGTCGATTTGGATCGCCAGCTTTAATACTGATGGGGTCTACTCGAAGGAATATGAAGCGGTTATGGGTCTGCTTGATTATGATCTTATCAGGCAAAGCGTTTTATTAGCGGCCTACTTTACCGCTGATATAGAGGTGGTGTTGGATAGGGAATATAAGGGATTGGTAGGAATGCGTAATGGGCGGATATTAAATGAAGAGACCTTGATCCGGTATATTCATTCATATCATAACCTCTACAATCGATTCCCGGCGCCTATAGAAGAGATCGACACAACACGAATAACGCAAAAAGAAACCATTGATATATTGATAAAAAGATTGGATGTAATCGAGAATGGAAGCGGAATATTCTGAAGTCGGGTAGATTGGGTAAAGGCGCGCACGCTCGGCCGGCAAGCGGGCCGGCGACCTGTACCGCGCCCTGCCCAGCATCCGGTTGGCCGTTGGATACATCGCCCGCCGGGAGGTATTCCTTTGTGGTTTCCGGGATTCAACGTAGAGACCATCCCTCACCGTCATTAATTGTCCGCAGATTACGCCGATTTTCACAGATTTTCGTTTTCTCATCGGCGAGAATCTGCGTAATCTGCGGATTCAAAATCACAGATCGCAAAGTTACAACACTACCGATTCGTGGACCCGACAGCTAAGAGGCTGTCTAAAAACCAACCCATTGATTTTGCTTGATATGGAGTCATTAACCGTATCGAAGTGAAGCCATTGGTTCCCCCTCTCCCCAACCCCTCTCCCGCCAGGGGCGAGGGGCTTTTGGCCGTAGCCAGCCTGGTAGGACCGGGGCTGACCTGGACCGCGCGGCATGGCTTGAGTTTTTAGACAGCCTCTAAGGCACTCGGGCACCGATGCACGAGCAGTACCTGACACCTGGAACGGAGCGGACGATGAGCCATCTGACACCTGAAGATCTCTACGGCCTGGAAGAATACGCCAGGATCCGGGACGACTTCCGGGCCAAGGTTCTGGCCCACAAGCAGGACCGTAAAGTCCACGTGGGTCCCGATACGACCCTCTACTTCGAGGATCGGCTGACCGTGCAGTACCAGATCCAGGAGATGCTGCGGATCGAGCGCATCTTCGAGCCGGAAGGTATCGCCGAGGAGCTTGCGGCCTATAACCCCCTGATCCCCGACGGCGGCAACTGGAAGGCGACCTTCATGGTGGAATACCCGGATACCGAGGAGCGCCGGGTGGCCCTGGGCAGGCTTGTCGGGATCGAGAACCGCATCTGGGTGCGGACCACGGGCCAGGACAAGGTCTTTGCCATCGCCGACGAGGACCTGGAGCGCGCGGACGAGACCAAGACCTCATCCGTGCACTTTCTGCGTTTCGAGCTGCCGCCGGAGATGATTACCGCACTGAAAAACGGCGCGGACCTCTCGGTGGGCATCGACCATCCGCATTACCGCCAGGCGGTAACCGTCGATGGCGCGGTGCGCGCATCCCTGGTGCGGGATCTGGCCTGAGCTTGCGGGATCCTGGAGGGCCTCGAAGCGTCCGTAGAGGGTAGTGTTGTAGTTTTGTGATCTGTGATGCTTGAATCCGCAGATTACGCAGATTTTCACAGATTAAAAGTGAAACAATCTGTGGGAATCTGCGTAATCTGTGGACAGTATCAATCGACGGGGTTCGCAAGCGAACTCCAGCCTACGGGCCGGTCTGTAGTATGGGAACGAATATTTCTTTCCTGAAGGAATGGGGCGCCCGGCACGGCACGGATCGATGGGCTGGTCGGAATGGGTTACTCCTGCTGGGCGCAGCCCGGCCTATGGAGCA
>JAIZWN010000413.1 GCA_020443945.1 Candidatus Thiosymbion ectosymbiont of Robbea hypermnestra
TGACCCACCGACAAGTGTATGGATTTGCTGCATATGATTTTCGGGGGATTCGGTTAATTGAGAACGCCCCCTAGGCGACGCGCTCGATCGGCTCCTCGGTGGTCGCCGCGCATTCGGTGAAGTATTGCCGTTCCCCATGCTCGGCGCGCTTGCCGGCGTTGAAGGCGGAGACGGGGCGGTGGTAGCCCATGACGCGGGTCCAGACCTCGCAGCGGGTGCGTTCGCCGTCCTCCAGCCGGAGCGCGGGCTTTGCCCCCAGCGCATCGGTCCGGTCCGGCATTATCCCGACCGGCCGCGCGGACGGTCGCGCCGGTCCGCCGGACGGCGGGGCACCGTCCCCCCGTAGCTTGCGGCGATCGCGGGCCTTGTCGCGCAGGTCGATGACTTCGGGGTGGGTCATGGGTGTCTCCTGTGGGGTTTGGTTTCTCATGGCTGTCCGGTAGGGCATCAACCCTGGGCGTGGGCGGTCGGCTCCGCCTGGCGGGCCCGTTTGCGCGCGCTCAGCTCCTGGTCGCAGATGGGGCAGAACTCGTGCTCGCCGGGGAGGTAGCCGTGCTTGGGGCAGATGGAAAAGATGGGCGTCACCGTGATGTAGGGCAGGCGGAAATTGCTCAATGACCGCCGCACCAGGCGCTTGCAGGCCTCCACGCTGGAGATCTGCTCGCTCATGTAGAGGTGCAGCACGGTGCCGCCGGTGTATTTGGACTGGAGTTCTTCCTGCATCGCCAGGGCCTGGAAGGGGTCCTCCGTATAACCCGCCGGCAGCTGGGAGCTGTTGGTGTAGTAGGGGGTCTCGGGGGTTCCGGACTGGAGGATATCCGGGTAACGCTTGCGGTCTTCCTTGGCGAAGCGGTAGGTGGTGCCCTCCGCCGGGGTGGCCTCCAGGTTGTACATGTGCCCGGTCCGCTCCTGGAATTCGACCATGCGCGCACGCACCCGGTCGAGAAAGCGGGCGGCCATGGCCTGCCCCCGGGCGCTGGTGATGTCGTCGGTATCGCCGGTGAAGTTGCGGATCAGCTCGTTGATGCCGTTGACGCCGATGGTGGAGAAGTGATTGCGCAGGGTGCCCAGAAACCGCCGGGTGTACGGGAAGAGCCCCTGATCCATGTGGCGTTGGATCACCTTGCGCTTGATCTCCAGGCTGTTGCGCGCGATCTCCAGCAGGGCATCGAGCCGGGCGTACAGGCCCGCCTCGTCGCCGGGGTAGAGGTGCCCTAAGCGCGCGCAATTGATGGTCACCACGCCGATGGAGCCGGTCTGCTCCGCGGAGCCGAACAGGCCGTTCCCGCGCTTGAGGAGCTCGCGCAGGTCGAGCTGCAACCGGCAGCACATGGAGCGCACCATATTCGGCTGGAGCTCGGAGTTGATGAAGTTCTGAAAGTAGGGGAGCCCATAGCGGGCGGTCATGGTGAACAGTCGGTCCGCGTTCTCGCTCTCCCAGGGAAAGTCGTCGGTAATGTTGTAGGTGGGGATGGGGAAGGTGAAGATGCGCCCCTTGGCGTCCCCCGCCGTCATCACCTCGATATAGGCCCGGTTGATCAGGTCCATCTCCGCCTGGAGGTCGCCGTAGGTAAAGGGCTGCTCCGCGCCGGCGATAACCGGGACCTGGTCGCGCAGATCCTCCGGGCAGACCCAATCGAAGGTGAGATTAGTAAAGGGGGTATTTCCAGTCACGAAGGTCTTGCCGCGACGGCGCGCGATGAAGGTGCCGTTGCGCGTGGTCGGGCACCAGACCTGGCCTCGGTAAGCGCGGCGTTGAATGAGCTGGATGTAGGTTTCGCGGTTGCGGACGATGTTGAGCACATGGACGCCCGAGTCCGCTCGCGTGTGGACGGTGCTGCCGTAGCCCGCCAAGACGCAAAGCTCCTGCAGCGCGTCCAGGTTCTCCCGGTCGTTGGTGTAGATGCGGGTGCGACCGTTCGGCTCGACGCTGCCGTCGCCCCGAATGTAGGTGTCCAGGAAGAGCCTGATCTGGCGTGCCGAAAGGGTGCGGATCAGCGGCGGTGCGCACTTTCGCGTCGTGTAGCGCAGCACCAGCTCGTTGCCTTCCGCATTGAGCCGATAGCGGCAGACCGGATGATTGGCGTAGGTTCCGGTCTGCAGCCGTTCGTGCCAGGTCAACCCCAGGTTCATCAGAACCCGCTCGATGGCGGCGGCGTTCTCGCGCTTGCCGGTGGATTGCCAGAGGCTTACGCGGCGGCGACCGGCGCTGAAGTCGAAATTTCCCTCGGCTACGACCCAGGCCAGGAGCTCGACCAGGTCGTCGTCCACCTCATGGACGGAGGTGGTTTCCCAGGCGTTGGGCACGATGACCGGCGACTTGAGCTCGGCCACCTCTTCGATGTCTTCGAGTACCCACCGGTCATCGCTGTTGAACCGCTTGCGCATCACCTTGTGCCGGGGCGTTACCCACTGTTCCTGGGTGCGGTTACGCAGCACGTACATCTCGCCGTCGAAGTCGTAGGCGGTTATCGCCAGCGGCTCCAGATACTCCAGCCGATTGTCACGCCAGTCGACCGTCGCGATCTTTCCCCCCTCGAGAATCCGGTCATGGCGCTTCCAGCCGTTTTCCGTCAGGCATTCCGTTTCCTCGTCGACACACTGACAGCCCCAGCGGGAGGGTACGTTCAGGTTATAAATAAGCTCCTGAATGGCCTGCTTGACCTGCTCGTAGCCCAGGCGATCCTTGCGCACATAGGGGGCCATGTAGGTATCGAAGCTGGAGAAGGCCTGGGCCCCCGCCCACTCGTTCTGCAGGGTGCCGAGGAAATTGACGATCTGACCCACGGCGGAGGACATGTGCCGGGGCGGATCGGCCTCCACCTTGCCGGGAACCCCGTTCAACCCCTCGTGCAACAGGGTGCGCAGGGACCAGCCCGCGCAGTAGCCGGCGAGCATATCCAGGTCGTGGATATGGAGGTCCCCCTCCCGGTGGGCCGCGCCGATCTCCGGCGGATAGACATGGGAGAGCCAGTAGTTGGCGATCATCTTGCCGGCGCTGTTGAGGATCAATCCGCCCAGGGAGTAGCCCTGGTTGGCGTTGGCGGCCACCCGCCAATCGGAGCGATCCAGATATTCGTCCACGGAGGTGGCCACATCCACCAGGACGCGGCGGTCCTCGCGCAGCCGCGAATGCTGCTCGCGGTAGACGATATAGGCGCGGGCGGTCTCGAAGTGATTGGCGGCGATCAGGGTCTGCTCCACCACATCCTGGATACCCTCGATGTCCGGGATGCGCCCCGCCCCCAGGCGATGGCTGATGACCTTGATCACCTGCGTGGTGAGCCCGGTCGCCTCGAGGTCTCCGAACTCCCCGGTCGCCTGACCGGCGCGCAGGATGGCGGACTCGATCTTGCGGGCATCAAAGGAAACCTCCCGACCGTCGCGTTTGCGCACGCGGGTCGGCAGGGTCGCAAGACGGGGCAGGGTGTCGGGCATGATCTCTCCGTGCAAAATGTTCCGAGGCAGACCACCGAGGGACCTTCGGAAAACTACCGTCCCGGCAGTTTTTCACAACGCGCTTACACAATATATTGTGGTTGAAAATTACCCCGATTACCAGATGTAGTTTCGTGACCGAGATCAAGGCGCGGGGACGCGGGCCGAAGGGCCCGTTGCGCGCCGCTTACGGAGGGAATCCGCCGCTGGTAGGATTTGCACGGACCGTCCGGACAGGCGGTCCTCTGGAGGAGGGATCGAACAGGCGAGCGGGGATCAAAACCGGGGATTCATAAGACCGGGGATGCCTGGGGGCAGGGATGATTTGAATACCCTCTCCCCAACCCCTTGCCCCAGGAGGGTATCGGGTGTCGCCTTTTGCGACGCCCTCTCGAGGGTGGGAGGCCCTAGTACATAGTTTATCAATATTCTTCTCGTATATATTTATATAACACAATGATATATAAACTGAAATTTTATTTTCAATATGAAAAATAATGAGGAACTAGGCACTGGTACCCCGTTTCACCTTATTTTACACCCTCTTAAGCCCCCAAACGCGCCAAGGCGCAGCAAAATGGAATTCAAGAAGCTTAACGACAGATTTTGTGAGTGACTACAGAAAATAGTAAACAGAGGGGTCTCCATGGATATCGTCTTTCTGCGCGGGTTGCGCATCGAAACCGTCATCGGTATCTATGACTGGGAAAAGGAAATCAAGCAGCCCGTTGTCCTGGACCTGGAGATGAGCGCGGACGTGGCGAAGGCCGCCGCCGGCGACCGTATCGAGGACGCGCTCGACTACAAGGCCGTTTCCCAGCGCCTGAAGCAATTCGTCGGCGCCAGCCGGAGCGAGCTGGTGGAAACCCTGGCGGAGCGCTGTGCCGAAGTCGTCCGCAACGAGTTCGGGGTGCGCTGGGTTCGGCTCCGCCTCGACAAGATCGGCGCCATCTCCGGCGCCGAGGGCGTCGGCGTCGTCATCGAGCGCGGGGAGCCCGGTTGAATGGCCCGGTGCTGGATCAGCGTCGGCAGCAATCAGAATCGGGAGCACTCTATTCGAGGCGCCGTGCACGCCCTGCGCGAACGTTTCGGGGAGCTGATTCTCTCCTCCGTATACGAGAGCGAGGCAGTCGGCTTCGACGGCCGGCCCTTTCTCAATCTGGTTGCCGGGATCGATTCCGACGAGCCGGCCCTCGCGCTCCTTACCGCCCTGCGCGCCATCGAAGATGCCTTCGGGCGCGTTCGCGGTCCCAATCGGTTCGCGCCCCGGACCCTGGACCTGGATCTGCTGACCTACGGGGACCTCACGGGAAGGATCGGCGGCTGCACCCTGCCGCGAGAAGAGATCCTGCACGACGCCTTCGTGCTCGGCCCCTTGGCGGAAGTGGCCGCTCGGGAACGCCATCCGACCCTCGGCCGTTCCTATGGCGAGCTCTGGCGCGCCTTTGAAAAATCCGCGCACCCCCTGCGGCCGGTCGCCTTCCCCTTCTGATTCACTGTTGGAGATTTCTGCCGCCATCGACCGGGATGATCTGGCCGGTGATGTAATCGGCGTCGCGGATCAAAAACAGCAGGGTGCGGACGATATCCGACGGCGCGCCGGTGCGCCGTAACGCCGTGCGGGCAAGGATCTTCCTCTTGAGCTCGGCGTCCGGCGCCTGTTCGGGCCACAGGATAGCTCCGGGGGCAATGCCGTTGACCCGTACCCGCGGCCCGAGCTCACGCGCCAGGGACTTTACCATCATGGCATTACCCGCCTTGGCGATGGAATAGATGGAATAGTTCTTCAGGGGTCGCTCGGCGTGGATATCCACCAGATTGACCACGCAGCCGGACGCGGCGCGCAGCAAAGACGCCGCCGCTTTGGTCAGGAAAAAGGGCCCCTTGAGGTTGGAGCCCATGAGCTCCTCCCACTGCCCCTCGTCGGCGTCCTCGAAGGGCGTCGGATAAAAACCGGATGCGTTATTGACCAGAACATCCAATCTGCCCCGGAAATCGCGGACCCGCTCGATCAGGCCGGTACATTCGCGGCAGTGGTCGAGAGCGGCCCGGCACAGGAAAACGGAATCGGGCCGGGACCCTTCCAGCTCGGCCCCGAGATCACGGGCGGCAGCCTCCGAACGGCGGTAGTGGAGAACGACATCCATGCCCTGCTCATGCAGGCCGCGCGCGATCTCGGCGCCGATGCGATGGGCGGCGCCGGTGACCAGCGCCACCTTTCCCGCTAAGGTTGCCGTGTTTTGCCCCATCCGAGCTCTCCTTGTCGAAACCTGTATCTCTGAAAGTTTAGCCGATCGGTCCGGGCCATCCCATCACGACAGGAACGGACCACCGACCACGCCTTGCAACCCTGTCATCCGGTGGTGACAATCCGGGCTTACCTATTTTTCTCTGGATCTCACTATGTCCCTGTCCCACGACCAGAACTTCAAGAACCTCCTCTTCGACTACTCGCGTCAGGCGCTCGCCTTCTTCGCCGCGGCCGAGGCCGACCAGATCGATGCACAGGTGCGCATTACCCCCGTGCGTCAGGA
>JAIZWN010000414.1 GCA_020443945.1 Candidatus Thiosymbion ectosymbiont of Robbea hypermnestra
TGACCCACCGACAAGTGTATGGATTTGCTGCATATGATTTTCGGGGGATTCGGTTAATTGAGAACGCCCCCTAGGCGGTCAGGGTTCTGGCGCCTTGCTCGGTGCCCAGAATCAGGACGTCCGCCGGCCGCAGGGCAAAGATGCCGACGGTTACCACCCCGGCGATGTTGTTGATCGTCTGCTCCAGCTTCGTCGGCTCGATGATTTCCAGGTGTTTGACGTCGAGTATCAGGTTGCCGTTGTCGGTGACGAATCCCTCGCGCCAGACCGGGGTGCCGCCGAGCTTGACCAACTGCCGCGCCACATAGCTGCGGGCCATGGGGATAACCTCTACCGGTAGGGGGAATTCACCCAGCACATCCACCAGTTTGCCGCCGTCGGCGATGCAGACGAATTTCTTGCTGGCCGCGGCGACGATCTTTTCCCGCGTGAGGGCGCCGCCGCCGCCTTTGATCAGCTGGAGCCGGTGGTTCGATTCGTCCGCGCCGTCGACGTAGAGATCGAGCGCGCCGGCGGCGTTGAGCTCCAGCACCGGGATGCCCCGCTCCTTCATGCGCGTCGTCGAGACCTCGGAGCTCGAGACGGCCCCCTGGATGCGGCCCTTGACGGTCGCCAGCGAGTCGATGAAGTGATTGACGGTGGAGCCCGTGCCGACGCCGATGAAACCGTCATTCACATGTTCCAAGGCCGCCTCGGCGGCGAGCTTTTTCATTTCGTCCTGGTTCATACCGAGCCTCCGCGTGCAGATTCCGAATCGGTCGGTATCATAGCAAAGCCCGAGGCAACATGGGGCCTTGGGCCTTGTCCGATCCGGGCCGCCGAATGATAATCACAGCCGACACAAGCCATTGGAATCGATAGAAGCGGGGTGGACCGCGGCCCTGACATCCCATTTCACCTTAATTTGCGTTTTCACTGGTTATCCTTAACGTTCGAGGATCGAGGGAATTCAATGTTCGAATGGATTTTCAGCGCGGAGGCCTGGTTCGCGCTCATTACCCTGACTACCTTGGAGATCGTTCTGGGGATCGATAACATCATCTTCATCTCCATCGCCGTCTCCAGGCTGCCGGCCGGACAGCGCGACCGGGCCCGCGTCCAGGGCCTGGCGTTGGCGATGATTACCCGCATCCTGTTGCTCTTGTCCCTGGTCTGGATGATGCGTCTGGTCAGTCCCTTGTTTTCCGTTTTCGGGCACGCGATTTCCGGCCGCGATTTGATTCTGATCGGCGGCGGTCTGTTTTTGCTGTGGAAGAGCGTGCAGGAGATCTGGGAGAGTCTGGAGGGGCCCCCGGAGGCGAAGGCGAACCGGCGTTTCGAGGCCGCCTCCGGCTATCTGATGGTTCTGGGGCAGATCGCCATCATGGATATTGTGTTCTCCCTGGATTCGGTGATCACGGCGGTCGGCATGGCGCGTCATGTCCCGGTCATGGTCATCGCCATCGTGATCGCCGTCGGGGTCATGATGCTGTCGGCCAAGCCGATCGGGGAGTTCGTGGATAGCCACCCGAGTATCAAGATTCTGGCCCTGAGCTTTCTCATCCTGATCGGGGTCGCGCTGATCGGCGAGGGTCTGGAGCAACCGATTCCGAAGGGCTATATCTATTTCGCGATGGCGTTCTCGGTGGCCGTGGAGGTGCTCAATAATCGCATGCGCGGGAAGCAGGAGGAGACCGACCGGGTGCGCGAGTCGCCGACCGACGAGTGCTAGTACCCCGTTTCCCTCTAGATTGCGGGTAACTCGCGTAGGATGCGGTGAGTGAAACGAACCGCATCAGTGTGAGCGGATAGTCAGTCGATGCGGTTCGCTTCGCTCACTGCCCATCCTACGGGAGCTACCTGAAATAGAAACTGAAATGGGGTACTCGGGGGCGTTGATATTGAGAAGGTCCGCACAGCGGACCCTACTCTTGCGCGTAGCTGTGCTGGTGGGCGGCGGTCAGGCGCGGACCGGGCAGCGCGGGCAACGCGCTTCACGGGGGCCTTGACCCATGGCCCCTGATGCCCTGATTCAGTGCCATGCGTGTGGCTTGCTCCAGCGCAATCCCCCCCTGCCGGCGGGTGGCGCGGTGCGGTGCGGGCGGTGCGCGACTATGTTGCGCCGCCATATTCCCGAGGGCGCGGAGCGCGCGTTGGCCCTGATCCTCGCCGGTCTTATCCTCTTTGTGATCGCCAACGGTTTTCCCTTGCTGTCGATCCGGCTCCAGGGCCAAACGGTCGAGATGACCCTGTTCACCGGGATCGAAACCCTGTACCGACAGGGGATGTGGCCCCTGTCTCTGGTGGTGTTCTTTACCGGCATTCTGGCGCCGGGAATACGGTTGGTGTTGCTTCTGAGCGTGCTGATTCCGCTCGGCATGAACCGCGTCGGGCGTGGGTCCGCCACCCGCTTCCGCTATGCGGCGGCCCTGGCCCCTTGGGGGATGCTGGATGTGTTCTTGCTGGGGCTTCTGGTGTCGGTGGTGAAGCTCGCGGATCAGACCGTCGTGATTCCGGGAACCTCTCTGTTCGCGTTTGTCGTGCTGATCTTCGTGCTCGCCGCCGCCCAGGTCGCCTTGAGCGGGGATCCCCTGTGGTCCCGGCTGCCGGTTCCCGCGGTGGTCCGCCGCTGTGCGCGGGAGGGTGTCGCAAAGGCCCATCCCTGGGCCTTTGCGACGTGGGCGCGGGGGTTTGCCTGTTCCTGCCATGTCTGTAAGCTGGTGACCATGCCGGGGCCGGCAACCGACCCGAGGCCCGGTCGCCGGCCCTGTCCCCGTTGCGGTGCTGGCCTGCATCGGCGCAAGCCGGAAAGCCTCCAGCGCACCTGGGCCCTGGTGATCGCCGCGGGCCTCTGCTATCTGCCGGCGAACCTGCTGCCTATCATGACCTCGACCCGGCTCGGCGAGACCCAAGCGGATACCATCCTGAGCGGGGTGATCTTTCTGCTCCGGGAGGGCATGTGGCCGCTGGCCCTGGTGGTTTTGGTAGCCAGCGTTCTGGTCCCCCTGACCAAGCTGGCGATCCTGGTCTATCTGCTGGTTTCCGTCCACCGGCGTTCCACCCGGCGGCCAGGGGACCGGACCCGCCTGTACCGGATCACGGAGGCGGTGGGGCGCTGGTCCATGGTGGATATTTATGTGGTCACCGTCCTGGCCGCCCTCGTCAGGCTGGGCAACCTGGCGACCGTCGAGGCCGGGCCGGGGGCGGTTTTCTTCGCCGCCGTGGTGGTCATCACCCTCTTCGCGGCCAGGGCCTTCGATCCCAGGCTCATCTGGGACCGTTGCGAGCAAACCCATGACGGCATCGGAGCCGCCGAGCGCACCGCCTGACGAGCTGCCGGAGGCGGTAGCCGTATCTCGCAGCCCGATCTCCCTGGTCTGGCTGATCCCGCTTCTCGCCCTGCTGATCGGCGGTTGGTTGGCCTATCGGGCCTACACCGAGCGGGGCCCTACCATCCGCATCGAGTTCAAGACCGCCGCGGGGCTGGAGGCGGGCAAGACCAAGGTCAAGTTCAAGGATGTGGCGATCGGGAAGGTCACCGCCATCGGCCTGCGCCGGGATTTGCAGAAGGTCCTGGTCACCGCCGAGCTGATCGCCGGAGCGGAGCGGTATCTGAAGGGGGAGACGCGCTTCTGGGTGGTGCGGCCACGGATCACCCCGAGCCGGGTGTTGGGTCTGGACACCCTGCTTTCCGGCGCCTACATCGCCATCGATCCGGCCAGGGAGGGCGAACCGCAAACGCAGTTCGTCGGCCTCGACGAGCCGCCCCTGTTCACCACCTCGGAGCCGGGCAAAAGGTTCGTACTCCGTTCCACGACCCTGGGGTCCCTGAACATCGGCTCCCCCGTCTACTATCGGCAGGTCCCGGTGGGGCAGGTCGTGGACTTCCAGCTGGACGCGGACGGCAAGGCCATCAGCATCGGGCTGTTCATTCCCGATCCCGATGACCGCCTGGTCTCGACCCATACCCGCTTCTGGAACGCCAGCGGCATCGATTTCAAGGTGAACGCGGATGGCCTGAGCCTGGATACCCAATCCATGGTCTCCGTATTGCTCGGGGGCGTGGCCTTCGACACGCCGGCGGCCCTGGCCGACGCGGCGACCCCCGCGCCCACGGGCCAACACTTTTCCCTCTATGCCGGCCGGGAGGCGGCCTTTGAGAAAAGCTATACGCAGAGAAAACGCTTCCTGCTCTTCTTCGATGGCTCGGTACGGGGTCTTGGCGTGGGGGCCCCGGTCCTGCTCCGAGGGATCGAGGTAGGCCGGGTGCTGGAGATACAGCTCGAGTTCGACCTGAACGCGTTCGCCTTCCGCATCCCGGTTCTCATCGAGATCGAGCCCCAACGGGTCCGGTTCATCGGCGGCGCTTACGAAGAGGTCGAGAAGACAAACCCCCTGCGGCAGCTCGTCGCCCAGGGATTGCGGGCGCAACTCAAATCCGGGAGCCTGCTCACCGGCCAGCTCTACATCGAGCTGGACTTTTTCACCGACCAGCCAACGGCCGAGGTCGAGACCCAGGACGGATATCCGGTCATTCCCTCCGTGGCATCCGCCCCGCTGGAAGAGATCACCAACCAGGTAGCGGCACTCATGGACACCCTGAACGCGCTGCCGTTGCGGGAGATCGGGAAGGACCTGCGGGATACCGTCGAGGGGGCGAAGAAAATCGCGACCTCGAAGGCCCTGCTGCGCTCCATCGCCGGGATCGAATCCACGCTCGGCCAACTGAACGCGACGACGCGGGACCTGAATCGCAAGGTCATTCCCCAGCTGGGCGCGGCCCTGGAGCAGATCCGCGCCGTCCTCGAATCGGCGGACGACCTGGTCGCGACGGACTCGGCGCTCTATCTGGAGCTCAAGCGAATGCTGCGGGAGCTATCCGCCGCCGCGCGCTCCATCCGCGGGATGGCGGACTACCTGGAACGCCATCCGGAGGCCCTCCTCAAGGGCAAGAGAGGATCGCGATGAGAACCCGATGGACCAGAGGACCGGCCGCCTGGCTGCTCGCCAACCTGGCACTGTGCGGATGCACGACCGCGCCCGCCTACTTCTATACGCTGAGCTCGACCCTGCCGCCCGCCGAAAAATCGGTACTCCTTCCCGACCAGGGACCGGCCGTCGGGATCGGACCGGTGCGCTTTCCGGAATTTCTCGCCCGGCCCCAGATCGTATCCCGGGCCACCGCCAACCGGCTTCTGGTGAACGAATTCCATCGCTGGGGCGGGTCCCTGGAAGACGACTTTCCGCGCGTGCTGGGCGAAAACCTGGGCCAGCTGCTGGGTACCAGCCGGATCCTCGTCGAACCCGCCGAGGCCCGCTTTCCGCTGGATTTTCGGGTCACCGCGGACATCCTGCGGTTCGCCGGCACGCCCGAGGGCGCCGCCGTCTTCAAGGTGCGTTGGGGGGTGCTGGACGGGTACGGGGAACATACCCTCCAGGTCCGGGAAAGCACCTACCGCCGCCGCGCCGCCAACGCGCAGCCGGAGGCCATGATTGCCGCCCTGAGCGAGACCCTGGCCGCCTTCAGTCGCGACCTGGCCCGACAGCTGCGCGAGCTTCCCAGACCGGCCGCCAAACCCCCCGGTCCCACCTTGGGGGACATTGGCATTTAGAAGGTCCGCGTAGCGGACCCTGCTTTCCGCGGCGCAGAGCTTGTGCGTTCCCACGTGCCATGTGGAAACGAGAGAATACGGCGGGATGCGCTACGCTATCCCGCCCTTGTATGTTCTGTTTTCAAGGAAAAGCCAAGGATGAGGTAGAAAGGGGATTGATGGAGAGACCTGGGGAAGCCGTCCCGCCCTGAGGCCGTGCGTCGAAAGGCCACGAGCCTGCACGTAGAGCGGCTCCCCGCCCGCTTCGCCCATACCGGAGAGTATCCGAGGCCTGGAGTCATGCTCTGGAGCCTGCCTACACAAGGTCGGTAGGCGAGGGTACAGGGTCGGGGAACCCGGTCACCATCCTACGACGTTGGTTACGCAAGAGGAAGTCGTCATGAAGGTTGCCGGAATTGATGTCAGCGCCAAAAC
>JAIZWN010000415.1 GCA_020443945.1 Candidatus Thiosymbion ectosymbiont of Robbea hypermnestra
TGTGATCTATAGGATGATAGGACAGGCAAAGCCTAGCGTGGTCTCGCGCCCCATCCTACAGATTTTAGGACTACCAAGAATTCAAGTTGCCCTGAAGCGATTCGATGTTGCTCCGTAGACCGTTCGTTCCCTGAAAGCAGGATTGTTTACCCTGATCGCATGCGCCGTAGCTCGGCGTCCTTGGCCTGTACCGCGCGGGCGTTTTCTTCCCGTTCCGATCCTATCCGCGCGGCCAGCTCGGGGTCGCTCAGGGCCAGGATCTGGGCCGCCAGATAGCCGGCGTTCTTGGCTCCGGCCTTGCCGATGGCGACGGTAGCCACGGGGATCCCCCCCGGCATCTGCACCGTGGACAGGAGCGCGTCCATCCCCTTGAGGGAACCGGCATCCAGGGGTACGCCGATCACCGGCTTGAGGGTGAGTCCGGCGACGGTTCCGGCCAGGTGGGCCGCCAGGCCGGCGGCCGCGATGAAGAGGGCGCAGCCGCGCCCGTCCGCGTCCTTCACATAGGCGTGGGTCGCGGCCGGGGTGCGATGGGCGGAGGTGATTTTCACCTCGTGCGGGATTTTCAGCCTGAACAGTACGTCCAGGGTGGCCTGCATGGTGGGTAGGTCGGAATCGGATCCCATCAGGACCGCGACGAATGGGATAGTCACAGCACATCTCCTCGGGTTGGTTGTCTTCAGTACTCCGAATCTCTCAGAATACCCTCGAGCGCGTCTTTGGATAACCCTCCGTGGTAATCATCCATTTTCATGGTCTTTGCATCCCCGAAAGCGGAGCGAGGAACGAGCGACGCCTTGGGGGAAGGGAAGGTCAGGTCTGCCGCGTCGCCATATCGTGCTGTACGGCCCGGACCCGCGCGATCACCCGATCCTGGTCGGATTCGGTCAGCCAGGGCGACATGGGCAGGCTGAGCACGCGCTCGGCGGCGGCGGTCGCATGCGGCACCTCGGCGTGCGGGTCGGCGAGGGCGGGTTGGCTCGTCAGCGGGAGCGGGTAGTGCACGGCCGTGGGAATGCCGGCCTCCTGCAGCCTTGCGGCAAAGGCATCCCGCTGCGGGACCTGGATGGTGTATTGGGCATAGACGCTGCGGTTATGGGGCTCGATGTAAGGAACCTGGACGCTGTCGGCGAGGTGCTCCGTATAGCGCCCGCCGATCCGCTCGCGAGCCGCGACCTCGTCCGGAAAGGTGTCGAGTTTTGCCAGCAGCACGGCCGCCTGGAGGGTATCCAACCGCCCGTTGATGCCGATGCGGGGATGATGGTAGCGGCGGTCCTGCCCGTGCACCGAGAGCTGACGAATCCTGGCGGCCAGGGCCGCGTCGTCCGTGAAGCAGGCCCCCCCGTCGCCGTAGCTGCCCAGCGGCTTGGAGGGGAAAAAGCTCGTGCACCCGATGGTGGACAGGGCGCAGGAGCGTCGGCCCCGGTAGCGGGCGCCGAAGCTCTGGGCCGCGTCCTCGATCACCGGGAGACCATGGCGGCGGGCAAGGGCATCGATGGCGTCCATCTCGGCGCATTGGCCGTACAGACCGACCGGCAGGATGGCCCGAGTCCGGGGCGTGATGGCCGGCTCGATCCGCTCCGGGTCCAGGTTATAGGTACGCGGATCGATGTCGACGAAGACCGGCCGCGCACCGAGCAGAACAATGGCCTCGCCGGTGGCGATGAAGGTGAAGGGCGTGGTGATTACCTCATCCCCCGGTCCGATCTCCAGGGCCATCAGGGATACCAGCAGGGCATCCGTGCCGCTGGAAATGCCGATGCAGTGCCCGACGCCGACATACTCGGCAAGCCGCTCCTCGAGCTCCGTGACCTCGGGGCCCAGGATATAGCGCCCATGATCCAGCACCCGCCGGATGCGGGCATTGATCCCTTCCTCGAGCTGGCGATACTGGGCCTGAAGGTCGATGAATTGCATAGCTTTCTCTCGGTTTCGGGGGAGCAATTTTTCAAGGTTTCCGCAATGGATACCGCCGGTATGTCGTCAAGGCGATGATCCGGGTTGAATCAGATCGCTGCTGAAGGGGTGGGTCAGGCTACCGTACCGGCACAGGACTTCCTCGGGCGGGCTGTTTGCGGGCACGCCCGTCAGGCCCGTGAGGGAGGTGACGACCTGGCGTCGCATGTCGATACCGATGAAGCCTTCGTAATCGGCCAGGGTTCTTGCCGTCCCCAATCCATAGGGGGCCTCGATGCGGCCTTCGTGGATTCCCAGGAGGGTCTGAATGCGGCGGTAGCCCGCCTGCTCCAGCTCCCGCCGTTGCTCATGCAAAGGGGAATCGCCGTCGAACAGCCGCCAGAAGGTGGGCCGCCCCTGTTGGCGCATGTGATACACCACCATGCGGGTGGGATGGAAGAAATCGTACCCATGGGTCCAGAGCCGCGCCGCCATGGAGATCTCCTCGCCGATGAATACATAGGGACAGTGCGGGTCGAAGGGCACCTCGCGGATCTGGGACCCCAGCCCGAAGGAGTAGCAGGCGACCCAGAACAGACTGGGAAGGGGCCGTTCCGGGATCCGCTGCATACCGAACCCGACGGTATGCACCAGGCCGGTGCGTTTGATGAATTTGAGGAAACGCACGTACCCCGGCGGTCGGTTCTCGTAACCCCGCTTGGGCCACCGGCGACGAAACGGCTTGAAGCCGGCCGGGTACATAGTCAGGATGGGCTTGGGCGACAGCTTGCGCGCCTGGGTCCACATATGGATACATGCGACGTCCCAGCGCGGGGTAAACAGGGTGTGGGAATCGATAATCAGGTAATAACGCTCGTCGCGGTAGAGCTCCCCTTCGATCCGATGGCGTGCCGCCATGGGTCCCTGGGCCCGGTCGGCATCCAGACGGTGCACGCGGATCTGGGCGCTGAAATCCCCGGCCCCGCGGCGGGCCACCAGCTTGCGGTACGCTTCCAGCACATCCGCGTCGGAATCGTCGTTCTGCTGGCAGACGCCCACGAAGACGCGGGAGGGACAGGCGGCCTTCTCGAAAAGATCAAACACCGTCTCGGGACATTGCGGATCCCGGTAGGAGGCCACCGAGACAAAAATGGTCTCGCCCGCGGGAAGGGCGCGGCACGCCCGCTCGATCTCGCGCAGGCGGCGCCGGCGCGCGCCTCGGGAACGCCAGGTCGGTAGCAGCCGCGCCGCCAGGTTCAGCAGAACCGCCGGATATCGCTGCCAGGATTGCACTTGGCGGCGAAGCACCGAAGACCGCGCACCGGTCGGCGTCACGGCGGCATCCGTGGCAAACGGGGCCTGCGTTTTCAACCTGTCGGTCGACATGCTCTGGAAGATGGAAAACAGGGCGGCCTATGGGGAAAAAACCGGGACGACGGGGATTCTAATACAGCCGCGCGCAAAAAAATCGGAAAGAGAACCACGAATCCACGCGAATCCTTCCTGATACGCGGGCCCGGCGGTATCATCCCGGGTTCGGCGAACGGTGGTCGAGGCAACGCGAGCGAAGGCGAATCATGCAAACGGCGCACGGGAAGGATCTTCCAAAGGCATCCTATCTGGAACGGGCGCGCCGGGTGCTGCGGATCGAGGCCGCCGCCATCCATACCCTGATCGAGCGGCTGGACCCGGATCTGGCCGCCGCCGTGGACGCGATCCTCGCCAGCCGGGGCCGGGTAATCGTCTGCGGCATGGGCAAATCGGGCCTGATCGGAAACAAAATCGCGGCGACCCTGGCGAGCACCGGCACCCCCGCGTTCTCCGTACATCCCGGAGAGGCCTCCCACGGCGACCTGGGCATGGTGCGTCCGGAAGACATCTTCCTGGCGCTCTCCAACTCCGGCGAGACGGACGAAGTCATCCGCCTGATCCCCTTCCTCCAGGACAACGGCAACCGGCTCATCGCCATCACGGGCCGGCCGGAATCGACCCTGGCGCGCTACGCGGATTTCCATTTGAACGCCGCCGTATCCGAAGAGGCCTGCCCCCTCCAGCTGGCCCCCACCGCCTCCACGACCGCGGCCCTGGCGCTCGGCGATGCCCTCGCCGTCGTCCTGATGGAGGCCCGGGGATTCCGCCCCGAGCATTTTGCCCGCTTTCATCCCGGCGGCAATCTGGGACGACGCCTGCTGACCCGGGTAGGCCATGTGATGCACACCGAAAACCTGCCCATCGTCCACCCGGACGACCCCGCCGCCCGCGTCGTCCAGACCATCAGCGCCGGGCGTCTGGGCATTGCCGTAGTCTGCACCGGCCCGGAACTGCTCGGCATCGTCACCGACGGCGACCTGCGCCGCGCCATGGAGCGCCATCGCCGGGATTTCTCGGAGCTCTCGGCCGCCGCCATGATGACGCGAGACCCCATCCGCATCGACCGGGAGGCCCGCCTGCAGGACGCCGTGGACCTCATGACCGAACACAGCATCACCAGCCTGGTCATCACCGACAACCAGCGCCTGGTCGGGCTGGTCCACCTCTTCGACTGCACCGTCTGAGGCCAGATAAAACCAGCCACATCCCAATGCCATCAGGTTAAGCCGGCATTCCGGCAGCAGGCAGCAGGATAGGCAAAGCCAGCGCCCGGCAGGCCGGTTTGTGATCCGTGATTTTGAATCCGCAGATTACGCAGATTCTCGCCGATGAAAAAACGCAAATCGGTGAAAATCGGCGTAATCCGCGGACAACCACGAGGGTGAGGGGAGGTCTCTACGCCAAATCCCGGAAACCACAAAGCTAAGACACCACCGTCAAGCGATCTTTCGCTTCAGTACATTTTGTTCCAATTCGAGGGTGTAGGATAATATTGTCTCAATATCGATCTTGTCGGACGCCTCGAGAATCTCAATTCCCGTGAGTTTCCCTTCCGCGGTCGTATCGACATTGATGCCCTCCGCAATCTCGATAACGCCGTCAGGCTCCCGATCACCAAGGCTCAAATACAGAGCGTCAATCGTCTCATCATAATGAATTCTCATTCTTACGCCCCTTTTTCAATGGATAATTAGTGACTACTGTAATAACGCCGTTTTCAACGACCACGACAATTTTTATCGGATATCCGAATCCGGTTACATTTCTGATTAGTTCATATTTACCGTCGAGAAAACTCATATCATTTAATATGCCTTCAATTGTGCCTGCTTTTATCTTATAGAGCTTTGCTCTTCTTTTTGCATGTCGTGAAAACTTTATGTTCATGGGGCTGTACGCAGCTGGGGAAATGGGGTCAGGTCTTGATCCGTGACTCTTGAAGGCACACACCAAGACCTGACCTCATTTCCGGAAGAAGAGCGCGAAAGCGGCGATTTTACGCTCCCTCTCCCACCGGGAGAGGGGTTTTTGGCCGTAGCACTTGCCATCCCTGGCACCGGCAGGTTCCGGCAATCCCTGCCGGAATGACGGCCAACCGGCGCCTTACCCATGACCCACGATCCCTTTGTGGCTTGGTGTC
>JAIZWN010000416.1 GCA_020443945.1 Candidatus Thiosymbion ectosymbiont of Robbea hypermnestra
TCATTAACCGTATCGAAGTGAAGCCATTGATTCCCCCTCTCCCTGCCACCCCTCTCCCGCCAGGGGCGAGGGGCTTTTGGCCGTGGCCAGCCTGGTAGGACCACGGCTCACCTGGACCGCGTGGCATGGCTTGAGTTTTTAGGCCGCCTCTAAGACACCACCGCGGGGAACCTACCGAGCGCCGGTAGTCGATACCGACTGCTCGTGGTGGGTCACCGCTTTGGTGGCCGGCGACTGGAAGTCGGCAGGGGATCCGCCAGGCCGCGGGCCTCGTCCAGCACGAATTGCCGAAACGCCTGGGCGGCGGGCGACAGGCGCCGGCCGCGGCGGTAGACCAGGTGCCATTGGCGTTCCAGTGGAAACCCCGCCACGTCCAGAATCACCAACCGTCCGGCCTCGAGCTCCAGCTCCAGAGTATGCACCGAAACCACGCTCAGGCCGAGCCCCGCTCGCACGGCCTGTTTGATCGCCTCGTTATGGGTCATCTGCATACCGTGGCGGATCTCGACCCCATGCTCGACGAAGAAGCGCTCCATGGCCTGGCGGGTGCCGGAGCCGGACTCACGCATCACGAATATCTCCTCGGCCAGGCGTCGGATATCTACGGCCTGCTCTCCGGCCAGGGGGTGTCCGGGCGGGGCGATCACCACCAGGGGGTTGTCCATGAAGGTCTCGGACTCCACCTCCACCCCCGACGGCGGCTGGCCCATCAGCACCATATCCACGGCGTTCGCCTGGAGCTGCTGCACCAGACGCTCCCGGTTGGTGACATCCAGCCGGAGACCGATACTCGGATAACGCTGATGAAAGGCCGCCAGCAGACGGGGCGCGAAATAATTTACCGTACTCGCCACGGCGATACTCAGGCGGCCCCGGCTCACCCCCTTGAGCGATTCGACCACCTCCTCCATCTCCTGGAGGGAGCGGCCGATGCTGCGGCTGTAGTGGAAGATCTCACGCCCCGCCTCGGTGAGGCTGATGTGCTTACCGAGCTTCTCGAACAGGGGCAGACCTACCGCCTCCTCGAGCTGGCGCACCTGCATCGATACCGCCGGTTGCGTCAGATGCAGCTCCGCGGCGGCGCGGGTATAGCTCGACAGACGCGCCACCGTCTCGAAAACCCGGAGTTGGCGAAGGGAGACATTCATCGGCGCATTGAGTATGGAAACGGAAATCGGTAGTGTTATGTAGTGTTATAAGGGCACTTTGAATTTTTCAAGGCGCCGAGTACTCTGTTGCACCTGATTTTACGTTCTCAGCACGGCGAGAAGCGGCCGGATGCGAGGCGCGCGAGTGCAGGAATAGCCAGTCCTCTTTCAAGCTCGCGCAACAACGCAGATGGCCGCTTCTCGCCGCGCCCGCAGGGAGCCCCCCAAACGCGCCAAGGCGAGGGTACACCCTTCAGGCGATTCCTGCGTGCTGCGTCTTGGTGCGTTTGGGGGCTTAAGAGGGTGTAAAATAAGGTGAAATGGGGTACTAGGGGGCGTTCTCAATTCTCACACAAAGACACCAAGCCACAAAGGGATCGTGGGTCATGGGTAAGGCGC
>JAIZWN010000417.1 GCA_020443945.1 Candidatus Thiosymbion ectosymbiont of Robbea hypermnestra
TCATTAACCGTATCGAAGTGAAGCCATTGATTCCCCCTCTCCCTGCCACCCCTCTCCCGCCAGGGGCGAGGGGCTTTAGGCCGTAGCCAGCCTTGTAGGACCAGAGCGAACCTGGACCGTGCGGCATGGCTTGAGTTTTTAGACAGCCTCTTATTGGCCGGTATCCACGACAAGGATTGACCCATGATGCGACAAAATGCCTTTTTACCCCGGTTGTTCGGTATCCTGCTGATGCTCGGCCTGGTTCTGACCCGGGGCCTCGACCCGGCGGTGGCCGGTACGGATGCCGCCCTGTCCCACGCCTTGGAGCTACCCAAAGCGAGTCTTCTGGTCATGGAACGCGGCCGGGCGGTTATCAGCCGCCAGCCGGACCGCGCCATGGTACCGGCATCGACCATGAAGATTCTGACCGCCCTCGCGGCCATCCGGCACTGGGGGTTGGCGCACCGTTTTCACACGGATTTTTATCTCGGCAAGGATGGTCGGCTCTGGGTCAGGGGGTACGGCGATCCCTATCTGGTCTCCGAGGAGCTGGACCGCATCGTCGCCGCCTTGCGGACGCGCGGTGTCCGCAAGGTCGCCGGGATCGGCCTGGATGATAGCTACTTCGATTCGGCCCTGACGATCAGCGGACGCTCGGCGAGTAATAATCCCTACGACGCCCCGGTGACCGCGCTGGCGGCCAACTTCAATACCGTCAATATCGTCAATCGGGGGGGCAAAACCCGTAGCGCGGAGGCGCAAACCCCCCTGACGCCCATGGCCCGACGATTCGCACAGGGGTTGGGGGCCGGTAAGCACCGGGTCAGCCTCCGGCAGCGGGCGCGGGCGGTGCATTACTTTGGCGAGCTCCTGAGCGCCAAGCTGGAGCAGGCGGGCATCCCCGTGGACGGCGATCCGCGCAACGGCCCCGTGCCGGCGCGAGCGAAAAGAATCTACCGCCACCACAACAGCCGGGAGCTGAAGTTCGTGCTCACCGCCATGCTCGAATACTCCAACAACTTCATCGCCAATGCCCTGTTCCTGAAGCTGGCGGACCGCGGCAAGGGACGCCCGCTCGACATGTCCGAGGCGCAAAGGGCCTTCACCCGTTGGGTGAACCGGACCTTCGATTGGCGCGGTCACCGCATCGCCGATGGCGCCGGGCTGTCCCGGAGCAATCGCCTGAGCGCCCGCCAGCTCCTGGAGGTGGTGCGGGCCTTTGCCCCGTACCGGGAGCTGCTGCCGAAAAAGGACGCGCGGGTGCGGGCGAAGACCGGCACCCTGCGGGGCGTGAGCACTTATGCGGGATTCGTGCGGCGCGGCGGGCGGTGGGAGCCTTTCAGTCTGCTGATCAACCAGCCGGTGCCCTCGGAGCTGCGCCTGCGGGTAGCCAGGGCCCTGGCCGAGACCCCGGACCTGCGCCGCCTGTGTCCGGGCGGGCGCTGCTGACCTGGGAGCCGGACAAAGCCTTCTGGCGGTTGCGCGCGGCGCGGTTTTCGAGCAACCGCCGGTCCGTGGACGCACCTGTGAGAAGGGTACCGCCAGGTCACGATGTATTCTCTCGCACCAGAGCAGGTGCACGTGAATCCCCACCTCATGGGTAAAGGCGCCGTCGCCTACCAGGCTCTTGTGCCAGGCAACCTGCCCTTGATGTCCCCGTCTCAACCTTGTTCGGGGAAAAGGCCCGGCATCCAGCGGGAGGCGAGCTTGGCCGGGAAGGCCAGGCGCAGGGGGGCGCGGGTGTTTTCCGAGACGATTACGCCGTGCTCGGCGAGCGCGGCGACGATTCGCCTCGCGTTTCGTTCACTGGCCCCGAGCAGCTCGGGAACCTCACCACGTGGCAGCTCGCCGCGGTAAAGGATTGCTTCGAGGATACGCCCCGCCTTGGGCGGTAATGTATCGGCGCGCACCTCTTCTTCGCTCCAGAGCAGGATCCGGTCCCTGAGTCTGCGGGGTTGCACCAGCTCTTCCATGAACTTCACCTGGTCGAGGCAGGTTTCCAGGAAAAAGTGGGTAAAGGCGGCGAGGCCCTCTTCGCTCAAGTGTCCCCGGCCATCGAGATCGTTGCGGCGCGGAAGGTCGCAGGCCGCAAGAAGGCTTTTGTAGCTCCTTACATTCCTGGCCAGGCCCCGTGCGACGGACCACACGCCCCCCGTGTCCAGCGCCTCCAGGAGTATGGCGTGTGACATCAGGCGCGCCACGCGCCCGTTGCCATCCAGGAACGGGTGGATCCACAAGAGCCGGTGATGCGTCGCGGCCGCCGCGATGATCGACTCCGCCTTGCCAAGCCCGGAGTAGGTTTGCTCAAACCGGTCGAGGAAGCGGGGCAGAGCGCCGGGGCTGATCGCGATGTGCTGTCCTACCCGCACGTCGCGGGATCGCAAGGCCCCAGGGACCATGCGCATTCGCTCGCCCGTCTCGGACTCTTCGACCCGAAGCAGTTCCGCGGGCAGCAACTCCCCGAAGCGCTTGTGAACCTCGCGGATACCCTCCGGCGTGAGTGCGCGGCCCGACAGGCCGCCGCCATCGATCCATTGCTGGACCGCGATGTGCGCACGGGCTTCCAGCTGGAGGTTGCGCTTTTCGGTGTTCGCGCTGTAGTCCTCTTGCAGCGCACGCTCGATATCGACCGGGTGGGTGTCATGCCCCTCGATCAGGTTGCTGTAGTAACAGTTCATCGCCCGCACAAGATCGGCGAGCGCGGTGAGGACGCCCTCGGGCAGGCTACGACGAAACCCGGCGGCGTGAGCAACCAGATCGACCGCCAGATCGGCGAGCCCCTCACGGTGGCGCGATGTCTCCGAAATCCGCATCGGCTCCATCAGGGATACCTGCTCACCGCGATCCGCGAGGGTGTCTGTGTCCTCGTTTTTGGCCGCTTCCGTGGCCGCTTCTTCAGCCGCTTCACGATCACTCATACAATATAACTATCATATAGTTATGACTTATTGAAGCAGGCTTTTCTGAAGTATTTTGGCCGCTTCCGTGGCCGGTTGCACACGCGCCCGCATCAGCCCCGCGGTCCAGGCCAGAAGTTGTCCGACAGGACCTGTTCGAGACTGTAGGGACAGCGTTGCGGGAAGACCTCCGATGCCAGGCCCGTCTCGGAGATCGCATTCTTCCGCGCCAGGGCATATCCCTTTTCCAGCCGCTCCGACGCCGCGGCTCCGAGGCTCGGGCTATCCTCCAGGATCTCCGCAATCTCGACGCGGGCGTTGTCGATGGAGGAACGCCAATTGCCGGTACGTCGCCCGGGTTGGAATTCCCATTTGAGCAGATGCAAAACCAGATTCCGTAAATGGCTTCCCAGGGCGCGGCGTTCGCTCTTTCCCAAGTCTTCCAACTCCTCGGCGATGTGTGCCGCATCGATTCGATCGAGCCTCCCCACTCGCAACAGGGTGGCGTTCTCCATGGCCCAGGCGACCAGGTCCCGATCATAGTCGCTGTCGCTGACGTCCGCGGGTTCCGGATGATGCTGATGTTGTAGCCTGGTCATGAAATTTACCGTAAGGGCTTACAGACACGAGGTTCAGTATGATCGGGGGCCTGGAACCGGTCAACGGCTGCCCGTCTCCGACGATTGATCATCCGGGCGGGCGCAAAAGGGTAGTGTTGTAGTTTTGTGATCTGTGTTTGTCCGTGTCTGTCTCCGTGGTTCTTTGGTGCGGTTGGTCACGCCTCGTGGTCTTAAGGTAAAGCCTCGCTAGTACCCCATTTCACCTTATTTTTCGCTCTCAGCGCGGCGAGAAGTGGCCAGCCGCGAGGCGCGTGAGCGCAGGA
>JAIZWN010000418.1 GCA_020443945.1 Candidatus Thiosymbion ectosymbiont of Robbea hypermnestra
CAGAGCAATTCATAAAAATCTCCTGTCATTTTAATGATTTTAACGTGTTGTAACATCCTATAAGTTTTAGGACCACCACCTCCTGATCCTGAGGTTTCAAGCTAGCGCTCGCACAGAGGAAAAGAATGAAAAAACAATCGGTTATCGCAACGGCGCTTTGCCTGTCGGTCGTCCTGCCGGGCTTGGCGTGGGGGGATTTCGAGCTGACCGACAAGATCCGGGTCAGTGGGTTTTTGCAGAATCGGACGGCGTTGAATTTCGATGACGATCTCTACGTCGGCGAGGCCGTGTCGACCCTGGACAGGTCTTCCGAACACGCGGCGGGAAACGCCCTGAGGTTCGAGAGCGCCGCGCGCCTTTTCTTCAACGGCGATCTCGGCGGGGAAACCTCCTGGCATGCCGACATCAATCTGATCTACGACACCGAGGGGGCCAATCAATACTGGCGTGGGCACGAGAACTATACCCAGTACGACTACCTGCGCGAGCTGTACCTGGATACCAAGTTTGCCGGCATCGACTTACGGCTCGGCAAACAGCAGGTGGTGTGGGGAACCGCCGACGGCATCAAGCTTCTGGACATCATCAACCCGACCGACTTTCGCTGGTTGAACCAGGACCCCATGGAGGATGCCCGCATCCCGGTCTGGATGGCCGTCGCCGAACGCAATCTGGGCGATAACGGCAATCTTCAGGCCGTGGTATCCCAGCGGCGGCAGAATGTTATTCCGGGGCTGAGGGCAGGCGAGCGCAATGCGCGCTCCGTGGCCTTCACCCCGGCGTCCGGCCCCTCCGCGCCCCCGAGCGGGGACAACACCCTGTTGTTCGGAACCGACCAGGGCCATGCCTTCATCGCCAAGGGCGTCGATACCATTACCGGCAAGGTCAACGGCTTCGCCAATATCGGCGCCGCCATGGGGGCGGTGACCAGCACCTTCTACGGGGATGGTTCCTCGTCGACGCCGACGAACACCTTCACCAACCCCCTCGGCGGGTCCAACTCGGCCTCCCCCGAGTTCAACACCGTCAGCACCTTCGCCAACCTGTCCGCGACCCAGACGCCGACTGCATGCAATGGCGTGAATGGCGCCGCCTGCCTGAAGAATTTCACGGAATTCACCAACGACAATATCACCAACCTCACGGACGCCGACCCGACTACCGGCGCGGGTTGGGATATTGGAAATCCCGATTCGACCTGGGAATACATGCCGAACGCGACCTTTGCGACCTTTGCCGCCTTTACCGGCATGACCACCCGCTACCAACGCAACTACCCCAGCGACACCGACGTCAATTTCGGCATCCGTTATCGCGGGAACCTGGACAACGGCTTCAACTTCAGCATCAACTACCTGTACGGCTATGATCCGAACCCCGCCGTACAGGTCCATTGGGCGGACCCGAACACCGGCGAGAAACTCCAGGTCGTCGACGCCACCTACCAAAGCCCCACCGGGCAGGAGCTGCATACCCTACAGATCAAAAACAGCGCCGGTGAATTCTATGGCGCGCCCGTCGTGGACTACAGCAATACCGGAAACAATGCCGGGCTCACGGACGTTACCGCCGCCAATTACGCGGGATCGGCACCCCAGTTGGTGTTCGAGGAGACCCTGAATCGTATCCACAACATCGGGGCCTCGTTCGACTACGCCTGGGATCTCGATATCGGCGACGCCCCGGTGGTGTTCCGAGGCGAATTTCTATACCAGAAGGATGTCCTTTCCCCCGTTATCGACCGCTATGCCCTGAGCTACGGACATCTGACCGAGGCGCTCAAAATGGAGAAGGGGGACTATTTCAAGTATGTGCTCGGCGCCGACTTTACCTTCTTCACCAATCTGGCGGTAAGCGGCCAGTTCATCCAGTTCGTCAACCTCGATTACATCGACGAGACGCGGTTCCAGGACCCCACGACGGGCCGGAAATTCAACCGCTATACCGGCGATCAGGCGACCCTCCACCTGGATAACGGGCTCAAGCGGGGTTATGAGAACAAGAGCTTCGGCTCCCTATTCCTGTCCAAACCCCTTGGTCCGTCGCAAGAGCACCGCCTCAACAACATCACCATCTTCGAGGAAGGCGGCGGTTGGTGGAATCGCCTGGATCTGGAGTACACCATCCGTGACGAGCTGCTCGCCACCCTGGCCTGGAACCAATACTGGGGCAAGGAAAATACGATGTTCGGGCAGTTCGACGACGCCTCGAGCATCCAGCTGGGCATCAAATACCTGTTCGAATAAGGGTGCGTTTTCTTGCCCAGATAGCCGTTGATATGCTGGGACACAGACTCATTCATGTCAAAAAGGCGGATCTGAAAAAATCACAAATCAGTGGGGTCAGGTCTTGATCCGTGACCTTGAAGGCACAGGTCAGGATCCGACCCCTTTCCCTCTTGGAGAGACGAAGGGATTATCATAAGAGAATGAAAACCTCCCTTGAACACCTCCCTGAGCAGAAACAGAAGGAACTACAAAGAGTTATCGAGATCATTCGTGAAGAAATCGATCTCGAAATGCTCATATTGTTTGGCAGCTATGCCCGTGGAGACTGGGTAGAAGATATTGACCCGGAAACCCTCCTCTATCGCTATCAGAGTGACCTCGATCTTTTGGTTATTACCGAAACACCTCGACAAACCGGCAAAATTGAGCAAAACAGTCAACTTGCTCAACGCTTAGCCAAAACGATCCACCGAACCCCAATCAGCCTGATTGCCGAAGATATCCAGTTTGTAAATCGTCGTTTAAGGAGAAGCCAGTATTTTTATATCGACATCCTGCGGGAAGGAGTACTTCTGCATGATTCAGGTAAATTTCAATTGGCGGAGCCAATTGAAATAACGCTGAAAGAGAGAAAAAATTTGGCTGAAGAGGATTTCGAGTATTGGTTTAATAATGCCAAGGAGTATCTGAGGCAATATAATCATGCAATTTCGGATAATAGTTGTAATGTCGCTGCTTTTAATTTGCATCAGGTAACAGAGCGCCTTTATGGAACAATCTTATTGGTATTTACTCGCTACAAACCAAGTACACATGATTTAGAGAAATTAAGTCAAAGAGTATCAAGCATAGAGCCAAGGTTCTTGTCTGTATTTCCGCGTTCTACCGAAGAAGAAAAAGAAAGGTTTAAGTTACTTCGCAAAGCCTATGTGGATGCACGTTACAAGCCAAGTTACACAATCACAAAAAAAGAGCTTAATTGGCTGGCAAAGCGAGTACAGGAATTACAGGATTTAACTGAAAAATTATGTAAAGAGAAAATAGCAAGCTATGAGCAGGAATCAAGTAATTTGGTATAACAAAAGGTAGGTTGGGGTGAGCTTGCGAACCCCAACAAATCGTCTCAGAGGTAGCCCTGAAGAGTGGACGAGTGGACTGGGAAGGATCCTGGCGGTCCAGGTAGAAAGGTTCATCGATAAACTTGCCGACGGTGAGCTACCTTCAATACCAACACCGTCAGCCGCTCATTCTCGATGCGGCAAACAGCCCGATAATCACCAATACGATAACGCCATAGCCCTTGTAACTCATGTCGCAAAGGCTTGCCAAAACGGCGGGGGTTTTCTTTTGGCTCGTTCCCACGCTCTAGCGTGGGAACGCAATGGTGGCCGCTCCAGCGGCCAAGATTTCATGACGCTGGAGCGTCTGGACTTGCTCCCACGCTGGAGCGTGAGGAGCCAGAGCCGAGGGCGGATTTTGTGGGGATACCTCAGCCCTGGAGCTGTTTGCCCGCCAGATTCCGAATGATTGGCTGAGAGCATCCGTGGCGATACGGTCGGAAAGATACTTCAAAACATCGCGTTGTACTTGTCGGTCCAGTCGGCGCAGCTCATGCCGGGCGCGGTCATCCCACTCAACTTTCCAAGTCAAGCTCCGCCTCCAGTTCTTCCTGAGTCCACCGCTTGGCGGACGTTTTCAACCGCTCGATCGAAAAACCATGCCACAACCAGTACCAGCGCATCGACCAACCTTCTACGAGGCCCTGGAGGCCCTGCCCGAGGGGGTGGTCGGGGAGATTCTGAACGGCCAGCTCCACACCCAGCCGCGGCCTGCCGGCCCACACGCGATTGCCGGCTCGGTGCTCGGTATGGAATTGGGGGTAGCCTTCTCTCCTTTGCGTTTTTCGCGCCTTTGCGGTTCAAAATCAAACATGGGTAGTCCTAAAATCTGTAGGATGGGGCGCGAGACCACGCTAGGCTTTGCCTGTCCTATCATCCTATAGATCA
>JAIZWN010000419.1 GCA_020443945.1 Candidatus Thiosymbion ectosymbiont of Robbea hypermnestra
CAGAGCAATTCATAAAAATCTCCTGTCATTTTAATGATTTTAACGTGTTGTAACATCCTATAAGTTTTAGGACCACCCAATCTTCTATCATGTATATACCGGCTTTGTCACAAAGTTCTTTTATTTTATCCATATCTGATATATGACCCCGCATATATGACAGGAGAAAATATCTGGCATCGGGATGGGCTTCGATCTTTTTCTCAAAATCATTTGTATCAACCACATACTGACGATTACATTCCACATAAACCGGAATACCGCCTGCATGAATGATACTGCTGGGAACGGCTGTGAAAGTGAATGAGTTGCTAAAAACCTTGTCGTCAGATCTGACACCTGCCGCTTTGAGGGCAAGAAACATGGCACTGCCACATGAATTCACACCGATTACATATCTGTGACCTGTATATCTGGCGAATTCATCTTCCAATTTTGCGACCTCACTTACAGATTCCTTATTCCCTGCCTCACAATTTCCCTTATCTCCTGATTCCGTATTAAAATCATTATAGCGATATAACCGCCCCGTCTTCATTAATCTAACTGCATTTTTAATGCCTTCAGAAGGAATAGGGTCAGTATTGTTAAAACATTTTGTGAATGTCATTAGAGTTGTACCCGATGCCGAGCCATAAAAGTCAACTTGACCACCGGCTTCAGCCGGTGGTCAAGTTGACTCGCGTTCATTTGCGGCAAAAAAATTCCCAGTGGAAGAAGCAAACCAATGGTATCGGTACTTCGGCACCACTCACCCCGGCAAATCGGATTTGCCCATCAGCCATTGGTCTACGGCGCGGGCGCACTGGCGGCCTTCGCGGATGGCCCAGACGACCAGGGATTGGCCGCGGTGCCTATCGCCGGCGGCGAAGATGCCGGGGAGGGTGGTGTGGCAGGCGTCGTTTTCTATATCTTCACCCAATCTACGCGCTAACATCATGCATAAGTGGCGCGCGCCTTTGGCGCATCTGTCGAATGTGAATGTTAATCCAGTATTTCGTCGTACTCTTCATGACTTCCAATCCAGAACCATTGCACACCATCAGGAACCGGAACTCCAATTGCTCGATTCTGTTACCTTACCTGATCTGTACTCATACAGTGCTTCTTCTGCCAAGGCATCAAGCTTTCCTGCAGCGGCATCTTTTTCAATTTGAGCATCCCATGTATTTGCATCGAAAGCCAAAAACCAGCGACGAAATTCGGAAAGATCTTTAGTCGATAAGTTTTGAATTTCGGTTTCTATTGTTTCCAATATCATCATGTTTGATGGCCTGGCAAGTTGGATACGTTGATCGAATTGGACTTGAAGACTAACAGTTTTCTTAGATCGCACACAACCTCCATGTGTTAGACCGCATATGACCTAACACACTAACTCCCACCATGCAGGAAAGTTCCTCTGCAGGTAGAAGTGCATCATTGCTCACCCCGCCAAATCCGACCTCCCCATGAGCCACTGGTCTACGGCGCGGGCACACTGGCGACCTTCGCGGATGGCCCAGACGACGAGGGATTGGCCGCGGCGCATATCGCCGGCGGCGAAGATGCCGGGGAGGGAGGTGTGGTAGGCGTCGGGGCCTTGGGTGGGACTCTTGACGTTGCCGGGCTTGTCGAGCGCGATGCCGAGCTCCTGGATCATGCCTTCATGGACCGGGTGCAGGAAGCCCATGGCGAGGGTGACCAGGTCGGCTTCGAGGGTGAATTCGGTGCCTGGGACCTCGCTCATCCGCCAGTTTCCGGTGTCGTCTTTGGTCCAGTCCACCTGGATGCAGTCGAGGGCCTTGACCTGGCCCTTGCCGTCGTCGATGAATGCCTTGGTGAGTACGGACCACTTGCGTTGGCAGCCTTCTTCCTGGGAGCTGGAGGTACGCAGTTTGTTGGGCCAGTGGGGCCAGGTAAGCCCTTTGTCTTCGCGTTCCGGGGGTTGGGGCAGGATTTCGAGTTGGATGACGGATGCGGCGCCGTGGCGGTTGGCGGTACCGATGCAGTCGGAGCCGGTGTCGCCGCCGCCGATGACGACGACCCGTTTGCCTTGGGCGCTGATGAACTCGACGTCGGGGACGGGGACGCCTTGGACGCGCTTGCTGTTGGCGCGTAGGAAGTCCATGGCGAAGTGGATGCCTTGGAGGTCGCGGCCCGGTACGCTCAAGTCTCTGGGTTGCTCGGAGCCGCCGGCGAGGACGACGGCGTCATAGTTTTCGACCAATTGCCGGGCGGGGATGTCGATGCCTATGTGGAGGTTGGTGTGGAATTCGACGCCTTCGGCGCGCATTTGGGCCATGCGCCGGTCAATGAGCCCTTTGTCGAGCTTGAAGTCGGGGATGCCGTAGCGCAGGAGCCCGCCGATGCGGTCTTGACGTTCGAAGAGCTTGACGGTGTGGCCGGCGCGGGCGAGCTGCTGGGCGGCCGCTAGGCCGGCGGGGCCGGAGCCGACGACGGCGACCCGTTTGCGGGTTTTGTGGCGGGAGATTTGGGGTTGGATCCAGCCTCGTTCCCAGGCCTTGTCGATGATGGCGCATTCGATGGTTTTGATGGTGACGGGGGTGTCGTGGAGGTTGAGGGTGCAGGCGGCTTCACAGGGGGCGGGGCAGATGCGCCCGGTGAATTCGGGGAAGTTGTTGGTGGCGTGCAGTACTTCGATGGCCGCGCGCCAGTCGCTTTGGTAGACCAGGTCGTTGAAGTCGGGAATGAGGTTGTGGACCGGGCAGCCCTGGTGGCAGTAAGGGATGCCGCAGTCCATGCAGCGTGCGCCTTGGGTGCTCAGGTCCGCGTCGGAGAGGGGGACGACGAATTCGTGGTAGTGGATAACACGCTCGGGGACGGGCGCGTAGCTGCGTTCCTGCCGCGCGTGCTCCATGAAACCGGTGGGCTTACCCATGCTCGATAGCTCCTGATGGGAATTTGTCTCAGACCGACGGGGCTCAATGTTCCTCGAACACGGCGTTTACCCTGGATGCTTCCAGAATACGATCCGTCCAGCGGTCGAGTTGTTCCGGGGTAGCCATATCGAGGCGCTTGCGGGTCGCTTCGTCGAGGGGGCCGAAGCGTTTGACAAGAAGGCGTTCCAGGCCCTCGGTCTTTCCTTCCAACCTGCCTTGCTCCAAACCTTGTTGCATTCCTTGTTGCATCCCTTGTTGCATCCCCTGTTGCATTCCCTGCTGCATTCCCTGTTGCATCCCTCGCTGAGTGGCCAAGCGTTCGACACTGGTGACGTAGGGCATCTTGGTTTCTCCTTCGATGGCTTCGATGTCTTGCCAGAGCTGTTGCTCGAGTGCGTTCGGCAACCGCATCATCCAGTCGATGACGGCAAACAAGTCGAGGATACGCTGCCGCTCCCAGCCGTGCCGGTAGAGCGAACGCACGAGACTGAGCTTGGCCCGATAGCGGGCCTGTGGATCGCTTTTGGTCCGGCGGGTATGCAGATGCGCGGCGGTAACCAGGGCGAAGGGGTTGGGGTTCG
>JAIZWN010000420.1 GCA_020443945.1 Candidatus Thiosymbion ectosymbiont of Robbea hypermnestra
GGTGGTCCTAAAACTTATAGGATGTTACAACACGTTAAAATCATTAAAATGACAGGAGATTTTTATGAATTGCTCTGATTGTCAGTCACAAAAAACCGTCAAAAATGGCTTTAATATCACTGGTAAGCAAATGTACCGCTGCAAGGAATGCGGTCGCCAATTTGTTTTGAACCCGCTAAAATCGCCGATCTCTGACGAAACAAAAGCGCTGATTGATCGTCTTTTATTAGAGCGAATTTCTTTAGCCGGAATTGTTCGTGTTACGGGTGTTTCGGAATATTGGTTACAACAGTATGTCAATGATCTTTATGACCAAACGCCGCGCGAGATTATTACTCAAAAAAAAACGCCAGGTCGCTTGACGATCGAATGTGACGAAATGTGGTCTTATGTTGGAAATAGCGATAATAAACAATGGGTTTGGTTGGCTATGGATCGAGATACGGGAGAAATAGTTGGTGCGTACATTGGCGATCGCAGTGCGCAATCTGCCCAGAAACTCTGGGATTCTCTGCCCCCCGTTTACCGCCAATGCGCTGTTTGCTACACGGATTTCTGGGAAGCCTACAAAAAGGTTTTCCCAAAAAACAGGCATCGACCTGTCGGCAAAGAAACCGGCCAAACGAATCATGTCGAAAGATTAAATAATACCTTTAGACAAAGAGTTTCTCGCTTAGTCAGAAAGACGCTCTCTTTTTCTAAAAAATTAGCTAACCATATTGGCGCTATTTGGTATTTTATACATCACTATAATGCCTCTTTGTCAACCAATCAAGATGCGTACACTAGCGTGTAAAAGCCAGATAGAATCCTATGAATAATAGGACTACC
>JAIZWN010000421.1 GCA_020443945.1 Candidatus Thiosymbion ectosymbiont of Robbea hypermnestra
CGTCCGAGACCACGGCAGAATTCTTCGTGGCTTGGTGGCTTGGTGTGAGAACACGGAAGGCGGTGACCCACCGACACGTGTATGGGTTTGCTGCATTTGAGTTTCGGGGGATTCGGTTAATTGAGAACGCCCCCTAGGCTTCGGACCCAATACAATTCGGGCCTTATGCGTGCCCGCCATGAGAGGGATCACCATGCTCGGTAGACTGACGGACCTCTATTACCGCCTCACCCTCGACCGACCGCTGCTGGTCCTGCTCGGGGTCGCGCTGTTCCTGGCCGGGGCGGCCTATCTCGCCCGGGGATTCGAGCTGGATGCCTCCACCGATTCCCTGATCCTGGAGAACGACGAGGACCTGCGCTACTACCGCGGCGTGCGGGCCCAATACGGCGCCGACGACTTTCTGGTGGTGACCTATAGCCCGCGGCAAGACCTGCTTTCCGCTGGGGTGCTCGACGACATCGGCAGGCTGCGCGACGCGCTGACCGCGCTGGAGGGCGTCGAGTCCGTAACCAGCCTGCTCGAGGTGCCCCTCCTGGACAGTCCACGGGTCACCCTCGGCGAGCTCCAGCGGGAACCCCGTACCCTCGAGCGCCTGCGCAAGGACCAACGCGAGCTGGCGTCCGTCCGGGAGCCGGCGCGCAAGGAACTCACCACCAGCCCCCTGTACCGCAACCTGATCGTCAGCCCGGACGGGCGCACCACCGCCCTGCGGGTGGACCTCCGCCGGGACGAACGCTACCGGACCCTGCTCGCAAGGCGCGAGGCCCTGCGCCTGAAAGCGTCCCAAGATAACCTCGCCCCCGGGGAATCCGCCGAGCTGCGGGCCGTGACCCGGGAGTTCCGGGACCACAGTACCCAAATCCAGAAGCAAGTACAGCAAATCATCGCGTCCGTGCGGGACATCCTGGACCGCCATCGGGACCAGGCGGAGATCCATCTGGGCGGCGTGCCCATGATCGCCTCCGACATGATCGACTATGTGCGCAACGACATCCGCACCTTCGGCGTCGGCGTGACCCTGTTCCTGATCGGCCTGCTGGCGGTGGCCTTCAAGCGCCTGCGCTGGGTCCTGCTCCCGCTGCTCATCTGCGCCGCCGCCGTCGTCGGCATGACGGGCTTCCTGGGCCTGACGGGCTGGCGGGTGACGGTGGTCTCTTCCAACTTCACCTCCCTGCTGCTGATTACGGCCCTGGCCCTCACCGTGCATCTGGTGGTGCGCTATCTGGAGCTGCGGACCCTGAGCCCCCAGCGCGAACGGCGCGCCATCCTCGAGGCCACCATCCGCTCCAAGTTCCTGCCCGCCCTCTACACGGTGCTGACCACCCAAGTCGCCTTCGCCTCCCTCATCGTCAGTGGCATCCGCCCGGTCATCGACTTCGGCTGGATGATGGTGGTGGGCGTGGGTCTGGCCTTCATCCTCTGCCTTTTACTCTTTCCCGCGGGCATCGTTCTGCTCCCCCCGGCCAGACAGGTCTTCCGCGAGCATGACATAACCGCCGCCTTCACCCGCTCCCTGGCCCGCCTCATCGAACGCTTCCGGAGCCCGACCCTGTGGGTCTATGCCCTGCTCGTGCTCCTGAGCATCGCCGGGCTCTTCCGACTGACGGTCGAAAACCGCTTTATCGACTACTTCAAGGAGAACACCGAGATCTATCAGGGGATGGTCCTCATCGACCAGGAGCTGGGGGGAACCACCCCTCTGGACCTGATCGTCGACCCGGACCGGACCTTTCGGGAGATGGCCGCGGAGGAAGACCTCCGGTACCAGGATACCCCATCCGGAGAGGAAAGCGCCGGGATCAGCGCAAACAGCTACTGGTTCAACATGTTCCAGCTTCCGGTCGCGGACGAAATACATGCCTACCTGGAGACATTGCCGGAGACCGGCAAGGTACTCTCCATCTCCACCACCATGGCCCTGGCAACCCTCCTCAACCAGGGCCCCCTGGACAACATCGCCCTCAGCGTCCTGTACCGGCGGCTCCCGGAGGATCTTCGGAAGATCCTGATTGCCCCCTACATGTCCGCCGACGGCAACCAGCTGCGGTTCTCGGTGCGGGTCATCGACTCCGATCCCGACCTGAAGCGCGACGAGCTGATAACACGCATCCGCCGGGACCTGATCGACAAGCTGGGGCTGGAGGCGGAGCAGATCCGGCTCTCGGGCATGCTGGTGCTCTACAACAATGTGCTCCAGAGCCTGTTCCGCTCCCAGATCCTCACCCTGGTCGTCGTCTTCCTGGCCATCGGCGCCATGCTGCTGATCCTGTTTCGGAATTGGGCGCTGGCCGCCATCGGCACCGTGCCGACCATGGCGGCGGCGACCGTCATCCTGGGAACCATGGGCTGGCTCGGCATCCCACTGGACATCATGACCATCACCATCGCCGCCATCTCCATCGGCATCGGGGTCGACAACACCATCCACTACCTCTACCGGATGCGCGGAGAATTCGCGCTCGACGGCAACTACTGGGCCGCCGTGGAACGCAGCCACGGCAGCGTCGGCAGGGCCATCTACTACACCTCCATCACCGTCACCCTGGGCTTCTCCATCCTGGCCCTGTCAAACTTCATCCCCACCATCTATTTCGGCCTGCTCACCGGGTTGGCCATGCTGATCGCCCTGATCGCCAACCTGACCCTGCTACCCCTGCTCATCGTCCGCTTCCAACCCCTGGGCCCCGGAACCATAGGGGATGAATGATGAATAGCCATGGATTTCAGGCCGAAGCCGACCATCGGAATCGCCTGTTCGGATAGTCTTTGTATAGGGCCCCTATGATCCTGTCCCAACTCACCGCCTACCTCGCCGAGCGGAAACGGGCGACCCTGCGCGACATCTCCCATCGTTTCGATTCGGACCCACAGGCCCTGCGTATGATGCTCGGGATGCTGGAGCGTAAGGGCCGAGTCCGCAAACTGCCCGGACCGGGGGGAATCGCCTGCACCGGCGGGTGCGACAAATGCGACCCCTCGGCAATCGAGATTTACGAATGGTCGGGCAACGGCACTGACAATGACGGCCAACGGGCGCCTTACCCATGACCCACGATCCCTTTGTGGCTTGGTGTCTTTGTGTGAGAATTGAGAAC
>JAIZWN010000422.1 GCA_020443945.1 Candidatus Thiosymbion ectosymbiont of Robbea hypermnestra
CAGGGACGGCAAAACTAAAGAGGGGGCTGAACGGTTACCACTCACTGTGGCTAGTCACGTATATAGGTCCCTAAATTTTCAAGTGATCAGGTGTCTCCCCGAGTTACGTCGAACATCACACAAAGACACCAAGCCACAAAGAGAGACCAAGATGAAAGGTCCCCGAAAGGGAAACGACCGTAGCCTCTCTGCCCGCAATGGAAGCTCGCGCGGATGATCGGTGACGGCAGGGAAAAATTCTTCGTGTCTTGGTGGCTTTGTGTGAGAAAAAACGTTGAACATCACACAGGATTCACCCACTACCGAATTTTTCAAGGTGCCCGCAAAACGGATGCGGTTCGTTTCATGCACCGCACCTACGCGAGCTACCCCCAAGAGAATGGGTACCGGGCATGTGGAACACTCCTAACCTCCTGACGCTGCTGCGCATCCTCCTGATTCCGGTCTTCGTCGGGATCTTCTACATCCCCGCCGCCTGGAACCCTCTCGTCTGCGCCCTGATCTTCACGATCGCCGCGCTCACGGACTGGCTCGATGGCTATCTGGCGCGGCGCTGGCGGCAGACCTCGCCCTTCGGCGCCTTTCTCGATCCGGTCGCCGACAAACTCATGGTCGCCGTGGCGCTGGTGTTGCTGGTACAGTCGGACCCGCGGGCGCTATTGGCCCTCCCGGCGGCCATCATCATCGGTCGTGAGATCACCGTCTCCGCCCTGCGCGAATGGATGGCCGAGCTCGGGTCCCGCACGCAGGTCGCGGTCTCCAGGGTCGGCAAGTTCAAGACGGCGGCGCAGATGGTCGCCCTCATCCTGCTGATCGCCATCCGGGGCGATACGGGCGCGCCGCTCTATAGTCTCGGGATGGCGCTGCTCTATATCGCCGCGATCCTGACCCTCTGGTCTATGGTCTGCTATCTGTACGCGGCCTGGCCGAGCCTGACCTCTTCTCACGAATCCCTGAAGGGAAAGGACGGTTCCTGAAAGACCCGGCAATCTAATCGAACAGATTCCTGAAGGCGTTGGCAAACTGCTTGTAGGCCTCCCAACCATCCTTGTCCATCACCTGATCGATGACCCAACGGTTCTCCTCCCGCTCCCCCATGACACACTGGAGCTCGTAGCCCAGGTGCCGCAGGAAGGGATAGCTCGGCCCCTCCTCGTCGCAGTGGAGCCGGGCGTACTCGTCGGAACGCCGGTCGAGCAACGCGATAAAGGGACGCCCATAATCGCCGGCGCCGAAGAGATCCCGGCCGTTGTCCTGAAGGTGCTCGGCAACCTTGGCGGCGAACGTGGTAATCAGGCTCCGGCGGTCCTCCTCGCTCAGGATCTCGTAAGCCAGGCGATCCGCGATCTGGATCAGGAAGACCAGATACTCCTGAACCACCGCCATGCGCTGCCGGTCGTCCTCATAGACAAAGCGCTCGCAATGCAGGTTGATGGCCTTCTCGACGGCCAGACGCCAGGCGATGAAGGCGAGCGCGCCCGCGATCTCCGGCACCGACCGCGCCTGCTCCTCGTTCCACCAATGACTCTTGACTCTCACTGCCACCTTGGTTTCTCCCTTTGCCCGGCATCCGATTTTGGTTGATTCTGCAAAGCGGTGAGGGACGCCGGGCATCACCGCGCCCCGTCCCTTTCGACCGGCACCCCATTTCACCTTATTTTGCGTTCCCAGCGCGGCGAGAAGATGATAGCTTCTCGTCGCGCCCGCAGGGAGCCCCCCCAACGCGCCCAGGCGAGGGTACAGCCTTCAGGCGATTCCTGGGTGCTGCGCCTTGGCGCGTTCGGGGGCTTAAGAGGGTGCAAAATACGGTGAAATGGGGTGCCAGCCTTGCATCCCCGACAGCAGCCCGGATAATCCCGCCCCTTTACCCGACCGATGCAGGGAACCCTATGTTCAAGAATGTTCGCCTTTATCGCCTGGAGGAACCCTCCACCATCAAGGCGGAGGACCTCGAGCAGCGGCTCCCGGAGCGTCGGTTTCGTCCCTGTGGTCCACTCCAGACCGCCAGCCTCGGCTGGCATCCGCCCCTGGGGGAGCGGACGCAGGCACTGACCCACGCGGGCAACGGCTGCATCGCCCTCTGCGCGCGGCGCCAGGAGCGGTTGTTGCCCGCCACCGTCGTCGTCGAGGCCCTGGACGAGCGGGTGGCGGACATCGAGGAACGCGAGGCGCGCACGGTCGGGCGAAGAGAACGCCGACAGCTGCGCGAAGAGATCATGTTCGACATGCTGCCGCGGGCCTTCACCCGGTCGCGTCAGCTCCACGCCTACCTGGATCTGGTCGCGGGCTGGATGCTGGTGGATGCCGCCGGCGAAAAAGGCGCCGAGGAACTGGTGGAACTGCTGCGGGAGACACTGGGCTCGTTTCGGGTCCGCCTGCCGCGGCCGAAAAACGCCCCGGTAGCGATCATGACCCGGTGGGTGGCGACCGGCCAGCTCCCGGCCGGTCTGACGCTCGGGGACATGTGTGAGCTGCGCGACGCCCGCGACGAACGGGCCCTGGTGCGTTGCAGCGGTCAGGATCTGGGCGCGGAAGAGATCACGAACCACCTGCGGGCCGGCAAAGAGGTAGTCAAGCTCACCCTCCGGTGGCAGGAACACCTGGAATTCCTGATGCTGGAAGATCTCTCCCTGAAGCGACTGAAATTCGCCGACGCGCTGCTCGAAACGGCCCTGGAGCCGGATATCGAAGACGAGGCGGCCCGTTTCGACGCCGAGTTCACCCTCATGGCGCTCCAGCTGCGGGAGCTGATCGAACACCTGGAAAAGGTGTTCGAAATGGCCGGGGCGAACTGACGCCGCATACCGGTTCAATGCTCGATCGGCTCGACCGCAACGCAATCTCCCGCCGGCTGCGATCCGGCCGGGCATCCCCCGTCCCCGCGCAAGAGCTGCCGGGAGGCACCCACCGGGAGCCCCGGCCAGCGGCGGTCCTGCTGCCCCTGTTTCGGCGCCTGGATGCCTGGCATCTGCTCTTCATCCGTCGCACCGAACACACCGGAGACCATCACAGCGGCCAGGTCGCCTTCCCCGGCGGCCAACGGGAACCCGCGGACCCGGATATGACCGCC
>JAIZWN010000423.1 GCA_020443945.1 Candidatus Thiosymbion ectosymbiont of Robbea hypermnestra
CCCATCCAAATGCTCCAAGCCTGGCACGCGCAAAAACCCCACCTCTTTAAAAAAATCCCTCGTAATCATCCGGGACCCAACAAATACGGACCAAGGCAGTCAGTTTACCAGCACCGAGTTCACCCGCTGCTTGCTGGAACGGGAGAGCCTGATCAGTATGGATGGCCGAGGTCGGGCACGCGACAACGTCTTCATTGGGCGACTGTGGCGCAGTGTCAAATACGAAGACATCTACCTCAAGGATTACTCGAACGTCTTACAGCTTTTCAAGGGCTGGCGCAGTGCTTCCACTTCTATAATTACGAACGCCCGCACAGTGCCTTGGGTGGTTTCACGCCGGCGCAGGTTTACGCTCGTAATGAATAGGTGATACTTTAAACCATCTCATCCGGAGATGCAATGGAAAAAAGACCCTGGTTGCAGCACTTATTATGGTCATTACCATTGAAAAACAACTTGACTCATGAGGTGACTATCTACTACCATTTATCCGAAACAAGACGCGTAAAAACTGCTCTACGATCTTAACTTATTTTTAACTCCTAACTGTCCAATGGTTGGGGTCCACTTCAACCGGGATACCTACCATAGCGGTTCACAGAGGCCTGTTCCTCCGCACTGAAGAGAGGGGAGTCGTCGTGTATACCTGGGTTGTTCTTGTGCAACTTGTCCTTGTCCTTGTCCTTGTCCTTGTCCTTGGCATGGTCACAGTAGGCATCGTCCCCTCCCGCCTGCTCTTCCACACCGAAGAAAGGGGAGTCGTCGTGTATACTTGGGTTGTTCTTGTGCAGCTTGTCCTTGTCCTTGGCATGGTCACAGTAGGCATCGCCGCCCCCGGCTTGTTTCATGCCTTGACGGTAGAGGACTCGCTCATCGAATGGTTAACGGCGGCGCTCTTCCTCGCGGGCGGTATCGCGGCAGGTTTTGCGGTCGGAAAGGCCCACCGTCGGCATGTATCCCTCCTGACAGTTCTTGCCCTTGCTTTTCTAGCCGTCGCGCTGCTGGTGGTGGGTTTTGAGGAGATCAGCTGGGGGCAGCGGATTTTCGACGTGGAAACGCCCGAGTGGCTCTCCCGGATCAACATGCAGCAGGAGCTTAACCTGCACAATATCTCTTCGGGCCTTGCACAGCATGTGGCCTTCCTGGGGGGGCTTCTTTTCGGCGTCTTGTTGCCCACGGTCTGCATGCTGTCGGCGAGTGCCAGGCAGATCTACGAGACTCGCCTGCAACTCCGGGCACCCGGCTCACCGATTGTTGTCTCCTGTCTGCTGGGATATGCGGCATGCAAGCCGGAATGGCGGCTGCCTGCTCTAATGCTCAGCATAACCTATACGTGCACCGGTGCATGCTTGGCGGCTGCGATCCTGTCGGGCAACGGCCGCCGGGGGTGGTTCGACGCAACCGTGCTCGCAGCCGGAGTCGTGACCGCCCTGCTCATGAGGATGGGGCTGGCCCATGTCGGGGGGTGGACCAATAGATGGATGGAGGTTGGGGAATTCTGCCTGGCAGGTGCAGCGTGCCTTCTGGTGCTGAGCACACTGTATGCGCCCGCCCCCGGCAATCACGCAACAGGTAGCCCAGACGAGGATGACGTCCTACGGCACGCCGGATAGCCATTCGCCAACGCTCAGGGAGCGCAGTTGATTGTAGCAGGGGGGTTCCCTGCCCGCTCCCGAACGTACAGGATGACCAGAGCGAGTGCATATAAAACGGAATCACTACTGTCCGGGGAAATTATCAAATAGATTCAATTTGGATAGGCATAAGTACTCCAATTGAAATGCTTGTAGTTATTAGACTTGTACCTGTTGATAACCGACTGATTTTCAAGCTATTTTGAAGTTCCACAGGCCGGCTGAGAGGAGAAA
>JAIZWN010000424.1 GCA_020443945.1 Candidatus Thiosymbion ectosymbiont of Robbea hypermnestra
TGGCACCTGGGTTCCGGCAATCCCTGCCGGAATGACGGCCAACGGGCGCCTTACCCATGACCCACGATCCCTTTGTGACTTGGTGTCTTTGTGTGAGAATTGAGTAGTGATGAGCTTCCTGCCGGGTAACCCGTCCCGGTAGCGTTGTAGTTTTGTGATCTGTGATGCGTGAATCCGCGGATTACGCAGATTGCACGGATTTCCACCGATTCAAGGTTTCCAGCAGGATCATGTCTTATAAATCAGGTTGCCGTGTGCAACGACATACTTCAGTGGTATTTTCGGATTGTTGATATCCTTGCCTCCATCGTCGTGCCATTTCTTTTCCCACTTGGCGTATCCGTACATGTACCGGAATATCGATTGCAACGGAGCATATTTCGGGAAGAAAAAGCCCCATATGAGACAACCTTGTCTTGAGGGGGCCTGGGAGAAAACGCGAGCAAGACTATGAAGTATCTGAGTACCCGCGGCGGGGTAGCGCCCGTCGGCTTTGCCGAGGCCGTGATGATGGGCCTGGGCACCGACGGCGGGCTGCTGCTGCCCGCGACCCTGCCCCAGGTCGGACCCGACACCCTAGGCGATTGGTCCGACTTGAGCTTCCAGGACCTGGCCCTGGAACTCATGGCCCCCTTCGTCGCCGACGCCATCCCGCGCGCCGACCTCGAGGGACTGATCCGCCGCTCCTATGCGACCTTCTCCCACCCGGAGGTCACGCCCCTGGCGCGGGTCGGGGACCATTGGATTCTGGAGCTCTTCCACGGCCCCACGGCCGCCTTCAAGGACGTGGCGCTGCAATTCCTCGGCAATGTCTTCGAGTACCTGCTCGCGCGCGACGGCGGCCGGCTGAACATCCTGGGGGCGACCTCGGGGGATACGGGCTCGGCGGCCATCGCCGGGGTGCGCGGCAAGGAACGCATCCGGATCCTCATCCTGCACCCCGCGGGCCGGGTCTCGCCGATCCAGGAACGCCAGATGACCACGGTGCTGGACGCCAACGTCCACAACCTCGCCATCCGCGGCACCTTCGACGACGGCCAGCGCATCGTCAAGGCCCTCTTCAACGACCTGGATTTCAAGCGGCGGTACCACCTCGGCGCGATCAACTCCATCAACTGGGCCCGCATCCTGGCCCAGATCGTCTACTACTTCTACGCCTGGGGCCGGCTGAGTCGAGGCGACCCGGAATACCGGATCGGCTTCGCGGTTCCCACCGGAAACTTCGGCGACATCTTCGCCGGCTACATGGCCAAGCGCATGGGACTGCCGATCGAGCGGCTCCTCATCGCCACCAACCGCAACGACATCCTGGCCCGATTCGTGGCCGAGGGCCGCTACGCTGCGGGCGCGGTCCAACCGACCCTGAGCCCGGCCATGGACATCCAGATCGCCTCCAATTTCGAGCGTTACCTGTATTATCTCGTGGGCGAGGACCCGGCGGCGGTACGCGCCCTGCTCGCGGAAATGAACCGTACCGGCTGCCTGCAAGTGACGGCGGAGCAACGGGCGGCCCTGGCCGACGACTTCGAGGCCAGGGCCGTCGACGATACCCGGACCCTGGACCAAATCCGGGAGACCTACGAGCGCCACGGCTACATCCTGGACCCCCACACCGCCGTCGGCGTCCAGGCCGCCCGGCGCCATGCCGACAGGGTCTGCCTGGCCACGGCCCATCCGGCCAAGTTCGACGAGGCGGTGCGCCAGGCCATCGGCGCCTCGGCGCCCCCGCCGCCCTGTCTGCGCGGACTGCTGGAAAAAGAGACCCGCTGCACCCGGCTGGATGCCTCGGAAGAGGCGGTGCGGGAATACATCCGCGCCACCCTGACGGCAAGCAACGACCATGAATAGCCCGTAGGTTGAGGTGAGCTTGCGAACCCCAACAAATGGCCTAATAGGACAGGATTAACAGGATTTTTCATTGGCGGCAAAAAAGATGAGACAGCGTACCAGGCCCAGATTCGTAGATACTCTGTTCGGGGCTGGAACCACGAAACCCTAGGGGGTGTTCTCAATTGGGTGGTGTCTTAGGGACATTTTCAATTCTCACACAAAGACACCAAGCCACAAAGGGATCGTGGGTCATGGGTAAGGCGCCCGTTGGCCG
>JAIZWN010000425.1 GCA_020443945.1 Candidatus Thiosymbion ectosymbiont of Robbea hypermnestra
CGCGGTGCCCCAGCAGGAACCGCCAGACGTGACTCCACTCCGGCGTGTCCTCGCGGCCCCCGAGCCAGTCCGCGCCGATTTCCAGGACCCCGGGCGCGTTCGGGTAGGCGGAGGCGAGGGCATGCCAGAGCCGGCCCCATTGGGGGTGACCGCCGGCCAGGGCCACGCAGGCGTCGGCCAGGGGGTCGCCGCCCAGCCGGTGGGCGAGTCCGGCACGGGCGGTGCACCAGACCGCCCACTGTACCCGCAGCTCGGTGCGCAGCCTTTCCGGGGCGATGGATGCACCGCTTCCGGCGTCTCGCCAGCAGTCGGCACAGCGGGTTGCCAGGCGCTCCTGGTCCAGGATTCGGAGCCGCTCCGGTTGCGCCGGAAAGGTCCGCAGCAGACGTACCGCCGTCCAGAGGAAATGGGGTCAGGTCTTGATCCGTGACTCTTGAAGGCACACATCAAGACCTGACCCCATTTCCCCAGTAGTTCTTCGGTGCGGTTGGTCACGCCTCGTGGTCTTAAGGCAAAGCCTCGCTAGGTTCTTTGTTTGGCCATGCTCACGAGGATTGCGATGATTTTCTTGAGATCGCTCATATAATACAGGTCACCGTCTATGTAGGCCGTGTTTTCTTTGAGCTTGATGAATTTCCATTCGTCCCCTGTTGTGACCGCCCCATAGATCCATGGGAAGTCACGATTTTCCGCCTGGTTGTATAGTTGGGCCGCATACATTTCCGCGATGCACTGGCCCAGGCCGGAGATGATGTTTTCGTTTTTGGCCTCGACGATTGTGATGACAGGGGCGTCCAGATAGAGCTGTTCTTCCGAATTGCTGATGATGTAATCACAGAATCCGGTCAGACCCTTTTCCTTGTCTACGGTGAATTCTATGCCTGAGAAAAGGCTGATCCTGTCGGAGAGCTTTTCTTTTACTTCAAGTAGCAGGTTGATAATAATCAGCTCGGATCTGGCCTTTTCCGTATTGATTGCCAGGGCCAGGGGAAGGTTTCTTTTCAGGGTGTTTGCAAGGTAATCGCTGATTTCGAGTTCTTCGATATCGGAGAACAGGGAGTTTCTCTCGACGGTCTTGATGTCGAAGTCGAGCTTGACTTTTTTCAGGGTGAAGTCGCTGTAGGCCACGGATTGTTTCCTCGTTTCATTGCCTGAGGTTTGCCGTCCCCGGCACCGGCAGATTCCGGCACCCCCTGCCGGAATGACGGTGAGAACCGACCGAGAATCATAACCCGAAGATTTGTCCGGTCGGGATGATGAGAACCCCCTCTCCCCAACCCCTCTCCCGCGGGGGGAGAGGGGCTTTTGGCCGTATCCCGCCGGTCCCGAGCTGGCGGGATACGCTACGCTATCCCACCCTACGGTCCTCCCTCTCCCCTCCCTCCGGGAAAGTGTCGCAAAAGCTGGCGGGGTCCGGGCCTAAAGTGGCATCGGGTCCGTGAGTACCAGCGATCTGGCACTTCACCGTCGTTCCGGGTGGGACCCCGGAACCTAGTTGCCAAGGATGGCGACCTTGAGAACACAATCGATGTCCGTTTTTTTCTTCCGGGCCTATGCGGAGATAGTGCAAACATCAGGCATCGCGGTTTCCCGTGACTTGCCGTCCCTGGCGTCGGCAGATTCCGGCGTCCCAGCCGGAATGACGGTCTGGTGTTTTTTAGCATGCGCCGGCAGCAATCAGCCTCTTGCCACCCCAAAGGTATGGCCTTTTACGACACCCTCGGAGGAAGAGTGGATCAAAAACCATTTAAAAACTTACCACTACCCGACCGTGATCTCTGCGCCTGCGAGGAAACTCTTGCGGATGATCGGCGACGACATGGAAAATTTCTTCGTGTCTTGGTGGCTTTGTGTGAGAAAAGAGGACACAGAGAACGCAGAGAATTGGCCGATTCTGTTCTCTGTGGTTAGAAATGGCCTTTGCGACACCCGCATAGAGGAGGGGTTGCAAAGAATACAGGCGCTTGCTAAGCGCGGAAAGCAGTCCGCTTACCGCCTGGTCGAGTCAGGAAAACCCTAGTCGTCATGGTGGCTTGGCTGACCCGCTCGGGGGCCGCCGGCGTTCAGGGCCGCGGCCCGCGTATGCGGATGTTCCGATCCCAGCTTGCGTTCAAAAATCGCTAGGGCCTGCTCGAAGCAGGCGATGGCCTGCTCGTACTCCCCGAGCGTGTACCAGACCCCGCCCAGGTTGTTGCGGTCTCTGGCGACCGCGGGATGGGCCTCCCCATAGGTCGCCAGGTCACGCGCCAGGGCCTGCTCGTAGTAATCCCTGGCGGCCTGGTAGTCGCCGAGGATCTGTGCCAACTCCCCCGCGCCGGTGAGATAGCGGCTGTTCTCCGGCGCCAGCCGCACCGCCCGCCGCCCATGCTCATAGGCTTGCCGATAGCGAATCTCGTCTCGGGCGATTTGGCTGCGCTGATAAGCCGCCTCGGCAACGGCCTGGATCACCGCGGTGCCCTGCTCTCGGATCTGGGCAAAGAGTCGATCCGCTTGGCTTTGGTCGCCTTGGGCCAGGGCTTCGCGGGCCTCATCCAGCAGCGCATTCGGCACCTGGCCGCGGATCGCTTCCAACTCGGCGATGCGCTGCTTAAGCCCAGCGATATAGTTCTGGTAGCTGGCTTCGGTATCCGCCAAGCGGCGCGCGATTTCGGCCTTTTCGGTCTCCAAGTCCTGGAGTCTCTGCTCCAGCTTTACCCGCTCCTCGGCATGCGCCTGGTGTAGCGCCTGCCGGACCTCCCGCTCCTCTGCCCTGACCTCCCGCTCCCGCTCCTTGAGATCGGCCGCGTATTGTTCGGGGAGAACGCCAATGTGGACATCTCCCCCGATATGGTAGGTATCCCCCCGCGTCTCGTACCGGGTACCCTGGCGGATATCCCCGGCGCCCGTGTGTATAGTCGGAGCGCCCGGGATGTCTCCCGTCACTACCTCGATCTGGGTAGCGGTGTTGGTATCGCCTCGGGGTCGAGAGGCCGGGCCAACCTCGGCGGCGGATGAGCGCCGGCGCCACCACCAGGGAACCAGAGCAAAGACCGTCATCAAGAGGATTACGGCAACCGGGACCAACCAGGCTTGGTGCGCGCACACCCAATCCCGCAACCCCGGAGGTAACCAGTTGCCGGACGCCGGATCACACAGCCAGGCGGTCAGAGCGGAGAGGATTTCGCGAAGGTTCGTATCCATAGCAAAAGCGGAAATGGGGTTGAGCCGCATTTTCCTATAGGAAAAACGCCTTCCTCCGTGGCTACGGGGGATGATCGGTAGCGGGTAGTGTTCTAACCTTGTTGTTTCTGGGATTCAGTGTATATCGCCAGGGATAACAAAGTTACGGCGCCACCGCTGACAGGTCGAGCCATTCTTCGTGGTTCGTGCTGTCTTCCAATCGTACAGGATTAACAGGATTCTTCAGGATTGACAGGATTTTTTCATTGTTTTAATTCGTATCACCGTGCGGCGAACGTTCAGAACCCACAAAAAATAATCCTGTTAATCTTGAAAATCCTGTGAATCCTGTCCTATT
>JAIZWN010000426.1 GCA_020443945.1 Candidatus Thiosymbion ectosymbiont of Robbea hypermnestra
AGAGGGGTGGCAGGGAGAGGGGGAATCAATGACTCCATACCAAGCAAAATCAATGGGTTAGTTTTTAGACAGCCTCTTAGTGAAATGATACCCACGCCGGATCCCCGTCACGCGGCTGGGTCGTTTAGCGATTCGGGTCGATATGCAGGGTCAGAAGCTTGGCGACTTTCATTGACCGATGCAGTGAATCGCGCACAGGATGCGGCTCACTCTGTTGGAAGTGCCGGCATCATCGTGGACGCCAAGAGCGACCGAGCCTCGCGGTTCTACCAAACCTTCGGGTTCAAACCCTGCGAGGATCAGCCGTTGATACTCTATCTGCCGATGTGGTCCCGCAAGCGACAGCCTTCGGCTCGGAAGAGCGCATCTCCCTCTCTTTCTGCCATCGTCTTGGCCAACCGGGAACTTTTGGGCAGAGCGTCCAGAGTTAGGTTCCTGTGTAAAGGCAACCTGCTCCTTTTGGAAGCAACCCAGAACCGTTTTGAGGTAAGACCATGCAACCAATCCGTCAGATTTTTGAAGAAGCTCCCAATGCGATTCCTATCCCCGAAGAACTTAAGCATCGACGCATCGAGCTGATCATCTGGCCACTTGAGGACAAACCCAAGGAAACGATTGACACCCCCGTCAGAAAAACGTTATTGGGAGAGCCCGCACCATACGACCTTCGTCGCGCCGGAACCGCACCAGGCGGAGACGGCGACGATACTGCGGACGATGATGCTGGGCAACGAGCTGCGGCTTGCGACCAACTCCCCCCATGAACTGGTGATGATCGACGGCAGCTTTACCCTACCGGTCATTTACCTCAATCAAGCCTTGAACCAAGCGCCCAATTTCAGTGCCCTACAGTGTGCGCGGGAGTTCGTCGACCACGTGCCGGAGTACCTTGCCGCCTATAAGACCCTCTTGGCTGGCGAGCGGTCTGATCGGCAATTTGCCGCGTTACCGCACTACTGTCCGGTAAAACTAACCCGGGTGTCTTGTAACTGTTTGTAAAGCATAACGAATCCGCAGTTTTATGGGTGTCACCGATTTGAATCGTTGCGTGAGTCTTCAAAATTCCCCGCTTCGGGGATTTTGGAGACACCCTCATGCCTGTCGGCAAGCTCGTATTTTCGCCGGTCATCGACTATTTGCCGATGCACGCCTTCCGGCGTTGCGTTGCGCGCTACGATGGCAACCGCTCCCAAAAGACCTTCTCCTGTCTCGATCAGTATCTCGGTATGGCCTTTGCGCAACTCACATACCGGGAAAGTCCGCGCGCTCTCGCGGTGTGCCTGCGTGCCCAGACCGAGAAGTTGTACCACATGGGCATCCGGGGCAAGGTTTCCCGAAGCACCTTGGCCGACGCGAACGAGCGCCGGGATTGGCGTATCTACGCCGATCTCTCTCAGGTCTTGATACGCATCGCCCGCCCTCTGTATGCCGATCAGGACCTGGGGCTCGACCTGGACAATACCGTCTATGCGCTCGGCGCCGCCACCATCAACCTCTGTCTGTCGGTCTTGCCGTGGGCACGGTTGCGCGCGACCAAGTCCGCTATCAAGCTCCATACCCTGCTGGCTCTTCGCGGCAACCTCCCGACCTTTCTCCACATCTCCGACGGCAAACGGCACGACGTCAAGGTTCTCGATCGCTTGCGGCCAGAGCCCGGTGCCTTCTCCCTCATGGACCGTGGCTCTGTCGACTTCGAACGCCTGTTCACGTTGCCTATGGCCGGGAGCTTCTGTGTCCTACGCGCCAAGTCCAATACCCAGTACCGACGCCGCTCCTCTCACGCGGCGGAGAACTCCGGCGGCGTTCGCTGCGATCAGACCGTCGTGCTCACGGGGGACAAGTCCACAGACGATTACCCGCAGCCGCTACGTCGCATCAAATACCACGATGCCCAAACCGGCAAGACCTTCAACTTCCTAACCAACAACTTCGCCATTCCCTCCCAGACGGTGGCCGACCTGTACCGATACCGCTGGCAAGTCGAATGGTTCTTCAAGTGGATCAAGCAACACCTGCGTATCACGTCATTCTTCGGAACCTTCGAGCATGCAGGAGCTTGCGCATGACGGCACAGACGGCCTGGAGCTTGGTCAGGCCCCGGTTCTCGATCAGGTGACGGTA
>JAIZWN010000427.1 GCA_020443945.1 Candidatus Thiosymbion ectosymbiont of Robbea hypermnestra
AGGCCATCGGGCAATCACTGCTGGTGCTGGATTTGGGCCGTAAGACAGGCGATATCATTGAAGTGATCGTTGAAAAGGTTCATCAAGGTAATACCTTGCGTTACCGGGTAATCGGGTTTTGGAATCCAGTCGAAAAGGTGAGACCTAAAAATCCCGAACACTTATGCACGGGGAATCTGAACGATAGAAGCACAAGCAGGCAACCGTGGATATCAAGGCGATTGTGGAGGAGAGCGATACCCTGCCGGGTCGTGTGTTCGATCTGGTGGTGCAGGCGTTGATCGTGCTTTCCATCGTTACCTTTTCCGTGGAGACCCTGCCCGATCTGGCGGCCGGTACCCGGGAGCTGCTGGGGGTCGCGGAGGTCGTCATTACCCTGCTCTTCACCCTCGAGTATTTCCTGCGGCTATACGCGGCTGAGAGTAGGGTCGGTTATGCCTTGAGCTTTTACGGGTTGATCGATTTGCTGGCGGTCCTTCCGTTTTATATCGCATCCGGCGTGGATCTTCGCTCATTGAGGATATTTCGCCTGTTGCAGCTTTTGCGGTTGATGAAGCTGTTCCGTTACAGTAAGGCCATACGCAGGTTTTCACGGGCGCTGGTCATCGCAAGGGAGGAGATCCTTCTCTTCAGTGTGATTACCGCGATGCTGTTATATCTTGCGTCCGTGGGGATCTATTATTTCGAGCATGCCGTCCAGCCCGATGCGTTCAAAAGCATTTTCCATAGCCTGTGGTGGGCCGTCGCTACCCTGACGACGGTGGGTTATGGCGATATCTATCCCATAACCACGGGTGGTAAGATCTTTACCTTTGTCGTTTTGATGGTCGGCTTGGGCATCGTCGCCGTCCCGGCGGGGCTCTTGGCGTCCGCGCTGTCGCAGGTGGGAATGGAAGAGCGGGAGGAGCAATCACAAGGCCGATGAATACCCTCGTGTCCGAATTGTTGAAATCCCTGACCGGCAGCGTCAAGGATCTCTTGCCGATCATCGGGGTGATCGCCTTTTTCCAGCTCCTGGTGCTCGACCGGCCCATCCCCGATCTTCCGGGCCTGCTCTGGGGCACCCTGCTGGTGGTGCTGGGACTGACCCTGTTTATCCAGGGACTCAAGCTCAGCCTGTTCCCGATCGGCGAGAACATGGGTTGGGACTTTGCCGCCAAGGGTAGTCTGTTGTGGCTGTTGTTGTTCGCCTTTGCCCTGGGCTTCGGGACCGCGATCGCCGAACCGGCCCTGATTACCGTGGCCGAGAAGGCCGCCGAGGTCGCGGCCCTCGGGGGGATGATCCCGAATACGCCGCCCGCCCGCGGGGACTACGCCGAGGGATTGCGCTATACCGTCGCCCTGTCGGTGGGCCTGGCCATCGTCATCGGCGTCCTGCGCATCCTGCGGGGGTGGCCGATTCAGTATCTGATCATCGGCGGTTATCTCGGGGTGGTGGGCATGACGATATTCGCCCCCCGGGAAATCATCGGCATCGCCTATGACTCCGGCGGCGTCACGACCTCCACCATCACCGTGCCTCTGGTGACGGCCCTGGGCGTGGGGCTCGCCTCCAGTATCGAGGGACGCAATCCCATGACCGACGGCTTCGGGCTCGTCGCCTTTGCCGCCCTGATGCCCATCATCTTCGTGCTGGGTTACGGGATCCTGCTATGACCGAGAATCTGTTCTCTCTCGGGACCTCGATCCTGTCGACCATCGGCGACGTCTTGCCGATCGTCGGCATCCTGCTGGGCTTCCAGGTACTGGTGCTGCGCCGCTCCATTCCCAATCTCAAGGGGGTGTTGCTGGGCTTCCTGCTGGTGCTCCTGGGTCTGGCCTTCTTCCTCGAAGGACTGGAACGGGCCCTGTTCCCTCTGGGTCGGCTCATGGCCGAACAGCTTACCGCCCCGGAGTTCCTCGGCACGACGGGCAACGAAACCGACGGCGAGCACTGGCAGACCTACGCCTGGGTCTATCTGTTCGCCTTCACGATCGGATTTTCGACCACCATCGCGGAACCCTCCCTCATCGCCGTGGCGATCAAGGCCCACCAGGTATCGGCCGGCGCCATTCATCCCTGGGGACTGCGGATCACGGTAGCCATCGGCGTCGCCGTCGGCATCACGCTGGGCGCCTACCGCATCGTCGCCGGGACCCCCCTGCACTACTACATCATCCCCGGTTACATCCTGGTCCTGCTTCAGACCTGGCACGCACCGCGGACCATTATCGCCCTGGCCTACGACTCCGGGGGGGTGACCACCTCCACCGTCACGGTGCCCCTGGTGGTCGCTTTGGGGCTGGGGCTTTCGAGCAATATTCCGGGGCGCAATCCGCTCCTCGACGGCTTCGGGCTCATCGCCTTCGCCAGTCTGTTCCCGATCATGACCGTCATCGCCTACGCCCAGCTCAGCGCGTTCTTTACCCGACGCAAAGCCGGCATAGAATCTTAAATTGCAGGAGAACGAACCTATGCATTTCAAGCTCATTCTGGCATTTGTCGAAGACAGCGAAACGCGTAACGTGCTCGAGGCGGCCCGCAAGGCCGGGGCAACCGGCTCGACCGTCATCAACCAGGCCCGGGGGGAAGGGGTCGAGAAGTCCAAGACCTTCTTCGGCCTGACCTTGGAGAGCCAGCGGGACGTCATTTTACTGCTGGTGGAGGAGCATCTGAGTCGCAGTATCCTGGAGACCATCGCCAAGGCCGGGCATTTCGAGGAAAGGCCCGGTCACGGCATCGCCTTTCAGGTAGACGTGGAGGACGCCGTAGGCGTCAGCCACCAGGTTCAAAAACTCTTCGATACCGTCAAGGGGAGGGTTTAGCCATGAACGACAAACAGATCGTGCGCGTCCATGATGTCATGAAAGCCGAGTTCGACACCGTGGACGGCATGGACACGGTGGCGCATGCCCTGCACACCATGGCCCATGTGGAAACCAAGACGCTCATCGTCAAAAAACGTCACCCGGACGACGCCATCGGCATGGTCGTGATTTCGGATATCTCCCGCCAGGTACTGGCCGAGGACCGGGCCCCGGAGCGGGTCAATATCTATGAGATCATGTCCAAGCCCGTGTTGACGGTAGAGCCCGAGATGGACATTCGCTACTGCGCGCGCCTGTTCGCCCGCTTCGACCTGACCCGAGCGCCCGTAGTACAAAAGGGCGAGGTGATCGGGGTCGTGAGCCTTACCGACCTGGTGGTAAAAGGCATGATGCCCCACCTGTGAGGGACCGAGTAGTCGGTGGCCAGCACACCGTTTCATACTCGATCAAAAAACGAAAATCGAGATAAGTGTGGCGGTCCCCGCTCAGGCGCGGCCGTTGCGTCGCCTCGTCCGCCCGGCGCAGGAACCGGCGCTGTTTTTCTATCCACAGACTACGCGGATTCTCGCCGATTGTTGTGTCTTTAATCCGTGCGAATCCGCGCAATCCGCGGATCAAAAGTCGCTCGGAACCTGGAACGGGGGCACTCAATGCAGAACCTCGTCGAGACGGTCGGCGGTAAGGACCCGCTCGGACCATCTCAGCAGGGTAGGCTCGTTGGCCTGCTC
>JAIZWN010000428.1 GCA_020443945.1 Candidatus Thiosymbion ectosymbiont of Robbea hypermnestra
AGGCCATCGGGCAATCACTGCTGGTGCTGGATTTGGGCCGTAAGACAGGCGATATCATTGAAGTGATCGTTGAAAAGATTCATCAAGATAATACCTTGCGTTACCGGTTAATCGGGTTTTGGAATCCAGTCGAAAAGGATTATCATTGGTATCTTACGAATTTAACCGCCGCCGCTTATTTAATTTACCCTTTATATCGTTTGCGGTGGCAAATCGAACTCATTTTCAAAGCGTGCAAGAATTCCCTGAATGCGGACGAAATTACCTCGTGTAACGATAATATTATTGAAAATTTATTACTGTCATCAATCGTGGCTCATTTGAGCGCGTATACTCTATTTCGGATCGGTATGGAACAGTTGGATGGGGAACGATATGTGGCGGTTTCGTTTCAAAGAGTGGCAAAGGTAGCCGTTGTGCTTGCGCGGGATTTCATCGTTTGGTAGTGGTAAATTTTCAAGTGATGAGGTGTCTACCTGAGTCACGTTGAACATCACACAGGATTCACCCGCTACCGCCGAGGGGATAAATCGACTTGCCATCCCTGGACGACGGCAGGTTCCAGGGTCCCACCCGGAACGACGGTAAAGTGGAACCCCGTCATTCCTGGCGGGCTTTGCCCCGTCTGCACGCCGAGGCGCAAGCCGGGATTCTTACCTGGATTTCGGTTGAAATCACGCGCCGAAAACCCCATTGCGTTCGAGTTTTCCCAACTGGCGAGCGGTGAGGTACGAACATGCCTTTCTATGAATATCGGTGCGAACATTGCGGCCACGAGCTGGAGGTATTGCAGAAGATCAGTGATGCGCCACTGGTCGATTGCCCCGAGTGCGCGCGGCCGGCATTGAAGAAGCTGGTATCCGCGGCGGGATTCCGGCTCAAGGGCGGCGGCTGGTACGAGACGGATTTCAAGGGCGGAAAAAAGCGGAATCTGCACGAGAGCGGTGAAAAAAAGGAGGGCGGCGAGAAGAAGAAGGATGCAAACTCGCCTAAGGATACCAAGCAGGAAAAATCCGGTATCGAGAAAAAGCCCGCGGCCAAACCCAAGACCCCCGCCACGGGTGATTAAGGGACTGCCTAAAAACTAACCCATTGATTTTGCTTGGTATGGAGTCATTGATTCCCCCTCTCCCTGCCACCCCTCTCCCGCCAGGGGCGAGGGG
>JAIZWN010000429.1 GCA_020443945.1 Candidatus Thiosymbion ectosymbiont of Robbea hypermnestra
TCCTGCGCTCACGCGCCTCGCATCTGGCCACTTCTCGCCGCGCTGAGAGCGAAAAATAAGGTGAAACGGGGCACTAGTCCACCATATCCATTCCGTCCATCCCATGCCTCACGAGCAAAATGTTCTGAAATAGGGTGCGAGAACCGGCAGTGGTTATAACCGTGCAATGGCAATCGAAACTGGGTGCGAGCGGTTGCAAAAACCACGGGGCGTGATTAAAATTTCCCGCCCGATTACCGAGTAATTTAGTCGGATATGGCCTCGGGTCCGGGTTCGACAAACAGCGCGGAGCTTCCCCGGCGCCGGCAGGCACACCAAGCATTTCAGGAGACTACCCGTCATGGCACATGAGCTACCCGCACTTTCCTATGATAAGAACGCCCTGGAGCCCGTCATCTCCCGGGAGACCATCGAGTATCACTATGGCAAGCACCACCAGACCTATGTGACCAACCTCAATAATCTGGTGCCCGGCACCGAATTCGAGGGCAAGAGTCTGGAGGACATCATCATGAAATCCTCCGGCGGCGTATTCAACAACGCCGCTCAGGTGTGGAATCATACCTTTTACTGGAAGTGCCTGACCCCCAAGGGCAGCGGCAAGCCTTCCGGTGCCCTGGCCGACGCCATCAATGCCAAGTTCGGCTCCCTGGACGAGTTCAAGAAGCAATTCTCCCAGTCCGCCGCCACCAACTTCGGCTCCGGCTGGACCTGGCTGGTGAAAAACCAGGATGGCTCCCTGGAGATCGTCAATACCTCCAATGCCGGGACCCCCATGACCGAGGGTAAGACCGCCCTGTTGACGGTCGATGTCTGGGAACATGCCTACTATGTGGACTACCGCAATGCCCGGCCCAAGTATCTGGAAGAGATCTGGAAGATTATCGACTGGGACTTCGTAGCGGCCAACTACGCCGGCTGACGCTATCGCCCCGTCGCGGGCAACGAACCTCCCGCCGGTACATCATTTCGATTGCCGCGGCGGGAGCTCTCCCGGCCGACCATCTCTGGCATCGGCGGATTCCGGCAATCCCTGCCGGCATGACGGACTGCCCCCTCACCGTCGCTCCGGGTGGGACCCCGGAGCCTGTCGCCATCCCGCTTCATTCGACTGATTTGCGTTGATTCGCGTTCATTTGCGGCAAAAAATAGGGTCTTTACGCGGGGGGTTTGCGAACCGCGGTGGCCGGTTTGAATGCACGAAGCGAAGCGTGCCCATCGAAAAAGAGCACCTCCCGACGGACGGCCTACTCGACGGCCAACCGACCTGTTCCGCAATCCGGTAGTGTTCTAACTTTGTTGTTTTCGGGATTCAGTGTATATACCCAGAGACAACAAAGTGACGGCACCACCGCTGACAGGTCGAGCCATTCTTCGTGGTTCGTGCTGTCTTCTAATCGTACAGGATTAACAGGATTTTCTTAGATTTTCAGGATTTGTTTACGGTGGGTAATATGCGCACCAAGAACAGCGAAATTCGGGTGCTGTTCTGGGACTTGTTGAAACTGGTCAATTTTGGACATCGTGTCACCGTGCGGCGAACGTTCAGAACCCACAAAAAATAATCCTGTCAATCCTGAAAATCCTGTTAATCCTGTCCTATTAGCGGATTGCGACGCGCGTGCCGACAAAACCGTAACTTGTTTTGCTTTGGTGGTTTCCGGGATTTGGCGTAGAGACCTCCCCTCACCATCATTGTTGTCCGCGGATTCAACATCACAGATCACAAAACTAGTGCCCCGTTTCACCTTATTTTTCGCTCTCAGCGCGGCGAGAAGTGGCCAGCCGCGAGGCGCGTGAGCGCA
>JAIZWN010000430.1 GCA_020443945.1 Candidatus Thiosymbion ectosymbiont of Robbea hypermnestra
TCCTGCGCTCACGCGCCTCGCATCTGGCCACTTCTCGCCGCGCTGAGAGCGAAAAATAAGGTGAAACGGGGCACTAGACATGGTGGAACCAGGGCAATGCCATTCAGTTAAGCCGTCATTCCGGCAGGGATTGCCGGAATCCAGTTCACAGGGATGTGAACATTCTCCCAATTTCAGGGCCTCTCGGTTCAGGCAATCCCTGTCAAATTGGCCACATTGCCCTATTTAATGGCATTGGGGACCAGGGATGGCCGAACCCCATTGTCGGGCTTGTCATCAATCGTAGGGGAAATTGGGGTCAGGTCTTGATCCGTGACCCTTGAAGGCACAGGTCAAGACCTGACCCCTTTCCCTCATTAGCCAATTGGAATAACCATGGAAGATGACTTAGAACAAAACAAAACGGATACACTGGTCGCATCAGCTAAGTCAGTTTTAGGTGTTGTACCATTTGCTGGTCCTTTGCTATCAGAATTGATTGGAAATCTTATACCAAATCAACGCATAGATAGATTGACTAAATATGTCCAGGAGCTTGAAACGAGACTCTCTAATATTCAGGAGAAAAGTATTGAAAAAGCATTAAGTAATGAAGAGGGAATTGATTTACTTGAAGAGGGCTTTGTTCAAGCATCAAGGTCATTGACGGACGAGCGCAGAAGATATGTTGCTAATATTGTTGCGAATGGGATTGATGATGAATCTATTGAATATTCAGAATCAAAATATGTACTAAAGTTATTGCAGGAACTAAACGAACAAGAAGTTATTTGGTTAAGATTTTATATGGTTCTAACCATTGGCGGTGATGAAGAATTCAGAGAAAAACATAAGAATGTGCTTGAACCAATTCGCGCGCATATTGGTTCTGATGAGCGAACAATTGAAAAAGAATCCTTACAAGAAAGCTATAAAGAACATTTGGAGCGGATTAGGCTTATCCAACCTCACTATCGGATTGATCGAGAAACAGGTATTCCAGAGTTTGATCGTTTTAACGGGAAGCCAGATGTTTCATATTATGGCCTGACGCCTTTAGGAAGAATGCTGCTTAGACAAATTGGGTTTGAGGAAAGAGAAAACGCTGGGGAAATTGGGGTCAGGTCTTGATCCATGACCCTCAATGGCACAGGTCAAGACTTGACCCCTTTCCGCAATGAACACCAGAAAACTCATCAGCTTCGATTGGGCACTGAAACGCCTGCTGCGCAGCAAGGCCAACCACGAGGTCCTGGAAGGCTTCCTATCCGAGCTGCTCAAGGACGAGATCACCATCCTGGAAATCCTCGAGAGCGAGAGTAACCGGGACTATGCCCGGGACTATGCCCGGGACAAGGCCAACCGGGTGGATCTCAAGGTCCGCAATCAAAGGCAAGAAATCATCCTCATCGAGGTCCAGTACGAACGGGAGTTCGATTTTCTGCAACGCATCCTGTTCGCCACCGCCAAAAC
>JAIZWN010000431.1 GCA_020443945.1 Candidatus Thiosymbion ectosymbiont of Robbea hypermnestra
CTGGCTATTCCTGCGCTCACGCGCCTCGCATCTGGCCACTTCTCGCCGCGCTGAGAGCGAAAAATAAGGTGAAACGGAGTACTAGCGAGACTGCGCCTTAAGACCACGAGGCGTGACCAACCGCACCGAAGAACCACGGATAAACACGGATAAACACCGATTGTGATCTGTGTCCATCCGTGTTTATCCGTGGTTCAAAGAATTTGCGATTCCCGCCCAACAAGAGACAAAAATGTTTTGGTGCCGTGCAAAAACTTGACTCATTTGTCAAAGTCCGGGGCAGTCAAGGAATCCTAACGAGGCTTGGCCTCAGAATTTTGCCCCGTCAACGGGTATAATTGACCGTTACCCCTGTCCTGGTCCGAAGAACCGAATTTTTCGAGATTCCCGTGAAGAATGTTGTGAAACTGTGTACCGGGTCGAAACCGACGACCTCCCAAGTGGGTTTTTCAGGCGCGCCCCCCTGCATCCGGGAGACACGGGACCTGTTGGTAATGGAGAGATAGGCGATGGCGGGTCACAGCAAATGGGCCAACATCAAGCACCGCAAGGCGGCCCAGGACAAGAAACGCGGCAAGATCTGGACCAAGCTGATCCGCGAGGTCACGGTCGCGGCCCGCGAGGGCGGGGGAGACCCGGACGCGAATCCGAGATTGCGCCTGGCCATGGACAAGGCATTCGGCGCCAACATGCCCAAGGACACCCTGGACCGCGCCGTCAAGCGCGGCGCCGGCGGGGCCGAGGGAGAGAGCTACGACGAAATCCGCTACGAGGGCTATGGTCCGGGCGGCACCGCGGTCATGGTCGATTGCATGACCGACAACCGTAACCGCACCGCCGCCGAGATCCGTCACGGCTTCGCCAAACACGGCGGTAATCTGGGTACGGACGGCTCGGTGTCCTACCTGTTCACCAAGCAAGGGATCATCAGCCTCCGTCCCGGCACCGACGAAGACGCCGTCATGGAGGTTGCGCTGGAATCCGGGGCGGAGGATGTCGTGGTCAATGATGACGGCTCCCTGGATGTGATTACGACCCCGGAGGATTTTGCCGCCGTCGAACGGGCCCTGGCCGGGGCAGGTTTCGATACCCGAGTCGCCGAGATTACCTTCAACCCCTCCACGCAAACCGAGCTCGACCGGGAAACCGCCGAGAAGCTACTCAAGATGGTGGATACCCTGGAGGATTCGGACGACGTGCAGGAGGTTTATCACAATGCAGACATCCCCGACGACACCCTGGCAACTTTGGATGTCGGATCGGTTACAACAGGTTCTCGATGAGCTGGACTCCGTAGCGAAGCTCGGCGAGGCCTCGTCACCCGGAACAGCGGGCCGGTCGGCGGAGCTGACCTTCGAGCACCCGTTGAACGAAAGAATCCGCACCCTTCTGCGCCTCGAGCACCTGCTCGGCAAGAGCGCCTATTTTCTGTCGCGGGAAGACCCCTGGATGTCGCGGGCGGCCATTGAAGGCATCCTGGACCTCCTCGCCGTCACCGCGCGGACGGACACCAAGGCCGAAATACTCAAGGAGCTGGCCCGGAACATCGGCATCCTCAAGCGCGTGCAAGAGGGGCCTGAGGTAGACGCGCAGGCCCTGCAGAAGCTGCGGGACGACCTGGAACAGGCCGCCGCCGAGATGCACCGGCTGAGCGGACAGATCGGACAATCCCTGCAGCAGGACGGGCTCCTCAAGGAGATCGCCAAGTGCGGTGGCCTGCCCGGCGGCATTTGCGGCTTCGATCTGCCTCGCTATCATCACTGGCTGAAACAGCCATCGGATCTGCGTCAGATGCAGCTGCACGCCTGGATGCAGGAGTTGCAATCCTTAAGCAAGGCCGTCACCCTGATCCTCTCGTTAGCGCGCACCAGCGGTACATCCGACGAGGTAACCGCCATCGGCGGCCTGTTCCAGGAAGCGGTGGACATCCAGGCCCCGGTCCAATTGGTGCGCATCCGGCTACGGGATACCGACGACCATCTTTTCCCCGAAATCAGCGGCTACAGGAACCATTTCTCCATCCGCTTCATGAGCATCCGGGAGACCGGACAACCGGTTTCCTGGCGGCAGGACACCACCTTCTCCCTCACCCGCTGTGCCTTCTGAGTCCCACATGGATTCCCCGCCATGACCCCCGCCGACGAGATTCCCAGGACCGTCGCCTGCCCCAACTGCGGCAGGTCCGTCCCCTGGGTCCGGGAATCCAGGTGGCGGCCCTTCTGCAGCGAGCGCTGCCGCCTGATCGACCTAGGCGAATGGTTCGACGAGGATCACCGCATCTCCGAGCCAGCCGAGAACAGTTAACGAGGCTTTGCCTTAAGACCACGAGTGCTCAACTCGAGCTGCGTCGCAAACCCCCAATAGGACAGGATTTACAGGAT
>JAIZWN010000432.1 GCA_020443945.1 Candidatus Thiosymbion ectosymbiont of Robbea hypermnestra
GCTCGGTGCTCTCCTCTCGCCTGGGCGCGGTTGGGAGGGCTCTGAGGGTGAAAAATAAGGTGAAACGGGGCACTAGGACAGGGTTGGTCGAATGGGGCCTTCTGTTGGTCTTGGCTCTGGCATTGCTCCTTCCTCTCTCGGGGCCGCGGGCCCAGACGCCGTCGCTAGGCTCTCCGCCTGCGGCGGACCCGCAGACCACGCCGGCCGGACCCACCCATCAGGAGCTCGAGCATCTGCCGGATGCCACGATTACGCCGGCAGCGGTGGAGAAGAAGATCGCGGAAATCACGTCCGCCACGGATCTGGATGAGGACGCGAAAGCCAAATTACTCGGGCTCTACCAGAAGGTTTCGAGCAATCTGGAAACCATCGGCGTCTATGAGGGCAAAACCACCGCCTATACCCAGACCCTGGAGACGGCGCCGGGGCAGATCCAGGAGATCCGCGATCGCCTGGGGGCCCGCGCCCCCGACCCCGAACTGCCGTCGTTGACGGGGCTTTCGGTTCGGGAGATCGAGCAGCGGCTTACCAGGAAGCAGGCCGATATCGCCGCGGTTGCGGCGCAGTTCGACGAGCGGGAGAGGGAGCTCGAGACCTGGGCCCAGCGTTCCCTCTCGACGCGGGATCGCCTCGCCGCGGCCATGGGCGAGCGCGAACGGCTCGATGCCGAGAGTAGCCCTCCGCTGCCGGTGGACGCTTCGCCGCTTTTCACCGAGGCTCACCGTTGGGCGTTACAGACGCAACGGGGGGTGCTCAGTGCCGAGATTCACATGTTGGAGCAGGATCTGTTGAGTCACGCGGTGCGTTATGATCTGTTGGAGACGCAAAGGGATGAGCTGGAACACCGTCTGACGGTACTTCGGACCCAGGAGGCCTATCTCAACGAGCAGCTCGATGGGCGCCGCCAACTGGAGGCCGAACAGGCCCACGCCGCCGCGACGGCCGCCAAGCGGGAGGTGGCCGGGAAACATCCGATCCTCGAGGCGCTGGCCGAACGCAACGCGCGGCTCACCGAGGAGATGTCCGATTTTGCCGCGGCCCTCGGTGGGATCGATGAACAGCAGGCACAGGTGGTCATGGAGACCAAGCGTATCGGAGACGAGATGCGCAACAGCCGCCAACGGATGGAGCTGATGGGCCTCACCCAGTCGGTCGGTCAGCTCCTCATCGACCGGCGTCGCAAGCTACCCGATCTGCGGCTTTATCACAGGGAAGCGAAGGAGCGGGAGCACAGGATCGCCGCTACCATGTTGGGGCAGCTCCGCTACCAGGAAGAGGCGGCGCGCCTGCGCAACCCGGATGCCTTTATCGACACGGCGACGGTGGATTCCGGGGAGCCGCTGCCACCGGAGCTGCGCGACCACCTGCGGGAGCTGACGCAACAACGCCTGTCCCTGCTCGGTAAGGCCACTACCGCCGCCGATGCCTATCTCCGTGCCCTGAGCGATCTGGACCAGACCTCCGGCCAGCTCATGGAGACCATCTCAGACTACGGTGACTACCTCGACGAACACATTCTGTGGGTGCGTAGCGCGCTACCGGTCAGTCTGGCCACCTTGCATGATTTGCCCGCGGACATCGTCTGGTTTTTCTCGCCGTCCAACTGGCTGCCGGTTTTCCATGTGCTCGTCCACAAGGCGACCGTTTCTCCCTGGCTCTGGTTGTCGGCCCTGGGCCCGTTGCTGCTCCTGTGGCGAGCGCGGGCCATCCGCTACCGCATTCTGGCAACCGCCCGCCCTCGACGCCGGGAGCCGATCGGATTCACCCTCGAGGCAATCGGCCTGACCTTTCTGCTCGCCGTCCCCGCATCCTTGCTGTTGGCTATCCTGGGATGGCAGCTCCATACCTCCCTGGAGTTGACGCCCTTCGCCAAGGCCGTCGGTCACGGCACCTTGTCCGCGGCGTTCGGCCTGTTCTCGCTACGGGCCTTTCGCTTGCTGTGCATTCCGGGCGGCGTGGCGGACCGGCATTTCGGTTGGTCGAGCCAGACCCTGAAGATCGTCAGACGCAACTTCGATTGGGTAATCTGGTTGCTGGTACCGGTCGGCTTCATCATCGAAGCGGCGCACAGTTATCAGCACTCGGTCTACGCCCATAGCCTGGGGCGCGTCGCCCTGCTCGTCATCATGGTGGGGTTTGCGTTCTTCATCGGGCGTCTGGCCCACCCGCGGCGGGGGGCCTTCGGCACCTATCTCGCCGCTTACCCCAGGAGCCGGCTCAGCCGTCTGAGCTGGTTCTGGTACCCGCTGATTGTAGCCACGCCCCTGGTCCTCGCGGTACTCGCACTGCTTGGCTATGTCTATACGGCCAACGTCCTCATGCGTTCCCTGGTCAGCGAGTTCTGGCTCATTCTCGGGCTGGTCATGATCCACCAATTCGGCACGCGCTGGCTGGCCGCGATCCGGCGGCGCACCACCCTGCACGAGGTCCGCAGGCAGCGCGCGGAGCGGAAGCAGCGGGAGGTAGACCCGGTGCGGATGGACGCGATGCCGCCGATCGCGGCGCCCCGGATGGCGCCGGTCTTGGCCACTCAGCACCGCAAGCTGCTCAACAGCCTGTTATTCGTGATCGCCCTGGTCAGTCTGTGGAGTATCTACTCCGACATCCTGCCGGCCCTCGCCGTCTTCGAGGACATCTCCCTGTGGGCCTATACCGGAACCCTGGACGGCCAGGAACACATCCTGTCCGTGACCGTGGCCGACATCGGTTTGATCCTGATCATCGCCGGCATCGCCGCGGTAACGGTCAAGAATCTGCCCGCCCTCATGGATATCCTCTGGTTCCGGTGCAGCCCCGTTTCCTCGGGCGATTGCTATACGATCAAGACCCTCGTCGGGTACGGGACCGTCATCGCCGCCGCCCTCGCGATCTTCAACATCCTGGGCCTTTCCTGGTCCCAGGTGCAGTGGCTCGTGGCCGCCTTGGGCGTGGGCATAGGTTTCGGACTCCAGGAGATCGTGGCCAATTTCATCAGCGGTCTCATCCTCCTGTTCGAGCGCCCGATCCGGGTGGGAGACGTGGTCACCATTCAGGGGACCACCGGGGTCGTCACCCAGATCCGGATCCGCGCCACCGTCGTGCGCAGCTGGGACAAACAAGAGCTCCTGGTCCCGAACAAGGAGCTGATCACCGGAAACCTGCTCAACTGGACCCTGTCCGATCAGGTGAATCGCATCGTCATCGCGGTGGGGGTGGACCGCGAGATCGAGATACCGAAGGCCATGGACTACCTGTACCAGATCGCGGCGGAGAACGAGCAGGTCCTCGACAACCCCAAGCCCCTGGTGACCGCCGAAGACATCGGGGCCAATGTCCTCACCCTGGTCCTGCGTTGCCATCTGAACTCCCTGGAAAACCGGCTCGCGGTCATCAGCCAGCTGCATCAGGGCATCGACGAAAAGTTCCGCGCGGAAGGCATTGCCGTTGTCAGCGGGGGAAAGGCGCGGGAGGGCTAGGGGGCGTTCTCAATTGGGTGGTATCTTAGGAGACATTCTCAATTCTCACACAAAGACACCAAGCCACAAAGGG
>JAIZWN010000433.1 GCA_020443945.1 Candidatus Thiosymbion ectosymbiont of Robbea hypermnestra
GCTCGGTGCTCTCCTCTCGCCTGGGCGCGGTTGGGAGGGCTCTGAGGGTGAAAAATAAGGTGAAACGGGGCACTAGGGCGCCTTGAAAATTCCAGGCGCCCTAAAGGGAAGCGACGTAGCGTTTCATACGCCGTGCCGCCTCCACGCACTCGGCCAGGGGAGGCACCAGGGCGATCCGCAAACGCCGGCGGCCTGGATTCAGGCCGTCCACCTCCCGCGCGAGATAGCGGCCCGGCAGCACGACCAGATTCTCCCTGGCGAACAGCCCGCGGGCGAACTCGGTATCCTCGACCGGTAGCGAGGGCCACAGATAAAAGCCCCCGTCCGGTCGGGAGACCGGCAGCGAGCCATCCAGTATCGCCAGCACCGCGGCGAACTTCTCCCGGTAATCCCGACGGTTGGCGACCACATGCTCCTCGTCGTCCCAGGCGGCGATGCTGGCGTACTGATGATACAGGGGCATGACGCAGCCGTGATAGGTGCGATAGTGGAAATAACGCTCGATGATGCGGGCATCCCCGGCGACGAAGCCCGAGCGCAGGCCCGGCGCGTTGGATCGCTTAGACAGGCTGTGGAACACGATGCAGCGCCGATAATCCCGGTGCCCCATGGCCGCGGCCGCCTGCAATAACCCCACCGGCGGCGTCGCCTCGTCGAAATAGAGCTCCGAGTAACACTCGTCGGCGGCGATGACGAAGTCATACTCCTCGGCCATGGCGATCAGCCGTTGCAAGCTGGCCTGGGGGATAACCGCCCCCGTGGGATTCCCCGGCGAGCAGATATAGAGCAGTCGGCAACGTCGCCAGACATCCGCGGCGACGGAATCAAAATCCGGCAGAAAGCGGTTCCCCTCGGTACAGGATATATAGTGCGGCCGCGCCCCGGCCAACAGGGCCGCGCCCTCATAGATCTGGTAACCGGGGTTGGGCATCGCCACCAGGGCCTCGCGGCCCGAATCCACCACGGCCTGCGCGAAGGAGAACAGGGCCTCTCGGGTACCGTTCACCGGCAACACCTGGCGCTCCGGGTCGATAGTCCCCGCCGGCAGATCGAAACGGCGCGTGAGCCACCGGGCAATGGCCGCCCGCAGCTCCGGGAGCCCACGGGTGGCCGGATAAACGGACAGGCCCGACAACCGCGCGGTCAACGCCTCCGCGATCAATGCCGGGGGGGCGTGTTTAGGTTCGCCGATAGACAGGGTAATCCGTGCCGCCTCGGACGCCGGCGCCACTGCGTCGAGCAGTGCGGCAAGCCGTTCGAAAGGATAAGGCAGAAGACGATCCAGGTTCGGATTCATGACATACAGAACGGTGTCTTGTGTGGTAGAAGCCCGCTATAGTAATCGGATTTGGACCTTTGGTGCAGGACCCGACCCCTGGCCCGAGAAACCCGATACCGAAAACCCGTGGGGGGCGTCGCCCGTTGCGACACCCTCCTGAAGAGGCGGGAGATTGTCGAATGCCCGAAAACCTGCGGATCCACCACGTCAGCCTCATCGTTTCGGACACGGAACGCTCACTGACCTTCTACCGTGACTTGCTGGGACTGACACCCGATTGGCAACGCCCGGACCTCGGCTATCCCGGGGCCTGGCTGTGGATCGGCGAGCAACAGATCCACCTCCTGGAGCTACCGAATCCGGACCCCCTGCTGGGGCGTCCGCAACATGGCGGACGGGACCGCCACCTGGCCTTGACGGTACCGGACCTCGACGCCCTCACCGAACGCCTGGAACAGGCCGGCATCGCCTTTACCCGCAGCCGCTCCGGCCGCCGCGCGATCTTCTGCCGGGACCCGGACGCGAATGCCCTGGAGCTGATAGAGACCGCTTAGGATTCCTTAAGGGACCCGCATCTTTACAAATGAGTCAAGTTGGTGCGCTGCACAAAAAACGCACGCTCGGGTGCACTGTGTCCATTGCTTTTATCCGCAGATTACGCAGATTCCCACAGATTAAAAATAGAAATAATCTGCGAAAATCTGCGCAATCTGTGGATAAGCGGTTTGTGCGCTGCACAAAAACAGTTCTGTCTCTTGTTGGGCGGAAATCGCAAATTTTTTGAACCACGGATAAACACAGATGGACACAGATCACAATCCGTGTTTATCCGTGTCTGCCTCCGTGGTTCTTCGGTGCGGTTGGTCACGCCTCGTGGTCTTAAGGCAAAGCCTCGCTAGCGCATTGCCCTTGATCTTTCGCCACGGCTGAGGGGCGCCTCAGGTCCCGTCGTACCCTTCCCTTCGGAATACATCCGCCGCATAGATCGTCAGCATCAGCTCGGCCTCGTCGAGCAGGTGGTATTCCGGTCTCTTCCCCGATAACTGTTCGCTCCGCGCCAGGATAATGGGCACGCCTTCCCCGCGCTTATCCATCAGAGTGCGCCGGTCGGTAATCAGCCATGGCTGATCGGTCGGGACCGAACACTTGGCCAGCAGACTCGCAATCGCCTCGTTACGTGCCGATTGACGATGAGGGAGGCTTGCGACCGTCATGCCGTTGGGAATGCCGCCCGGCGAATAGAGCTCCAGCCGATCCTCGAACAGACGCAGCCGGATCTTGGAGCCGTGGACCGAATAATCCCGGTGCGCCACGGCATTGACCATCGCCTCGAAAACCGCCGTCAGGTCGAACTGGGGGATATCCCTGCGGCCCATGTCCTTGGTCGCCGCCGTCTTCATGTTCCTGGCGACGAATCGACAGGCCTCCGTGACCTGCGTATCCAAGGGTCCCGCAATATCCATGGCGTCGAGCTGATAGGGCTCGGCAGACCCGGCGGGGCATATCTCGTTGCCCTTATAGGCGACCGCCTGAATAAAGGCATTGGGCAACCAGGACCTGGGATCCCGGGTAGCCATCAGGATACCGGTCACCGTCGGCCGCGGAACATTTTCATCGTCGCTACGGGCCATGCCGAGCTTGTTCAGGAGCGCGTCCTATAGTGGACCCCGGATTTTGGACCAGGGGTTAAGTTAAGGTTTACGGCCTTCTGCCAGAGAAGAAGCCAGCCATGGTAAGCCGGAGGGTAGTCCTATTATTCATAGGATTCTATCTGGCTTTTACACGCTAGTGTACGCATCTTGATTGGTTGACAAAGAGG
>JAIZWN010000434.1 GCA_020443945.1 Candidatus Thiosymbion ectosymbiont of Robbea hypermnestra
CTAGGTTACAGAAATCATGGGGGTGGAGTCAGCAACCAATTGAATCTATTCGATAATTTACCCGGACAGTAGTGATAGATCTTATAAGATCATCTTCATCTACGTTATTCCTGTATATATGCCTTGCCACTAATAGCTCATGAGTATCATTATTCTCAAGATCGTCCACTCTATTTTCTTTTAATGCATTAACAATACTTCTATTCACGACTCTCAAATTACCGATTTTTGAATGGTAAGCAATAGCATCATCTAGACCATCATCTATAAATCGTAAATGCCGTGATACATACATACTACTTGACCTATAAAAGTCTTTGGTAGAAAAAAGGGGCGATGGCGTCTGAACGCCGCTCGCCCACAACAACCAGTGTTATCCAGCGATACCAATGGGCGGGATAGTTTTCTTGTCAACTACATCGCCTAATGGTTTTACTCCTTTATTAGTCTCTCGCAAGGTTAAAACCCCCGCCTTTAGGCGGGTAGATTTATCCCTCCCTTTTTGCTAGGTTTTTGCATTAAAGTGGAGGTGATCACATGGAATATCGGTATGGTAGTCATACGGTTTTCAATATTGGGTGGTCCTATTATTTATAGGATGTTATCCAGCTTTTACACGCTAGCGGGGGAAAGGGGTCAGGTCTTGCCCCGTGCCTTCTCGAACAGACCAATCATTCTACTGATCCTCGAGTAGGGCACCCCCACATGATCGCCGATCTCCCGCATGTTGCAGCCCCCACCGGCAAAGGCTTCGAAGATTGCGGTATCTTAATCTCTGATGGTTGGAGAATGTCCTATGACCACGGTCGTCCTCTCCGATGAAGGCCAAGTCCCGCTTCCGGCGGACCTGCGTCAGCGGCTCGGACTGGGTGCCGGTGCGCGACTGGAACTTTCAGAGGAACCCGATGGACTGCGGCTACGCGTTCTTCGCGCACGTTCCCCGACGGACATCGCGAACCTTGCCGGCATGATCAAGGCACCCTCGCGCGGGGTGCCGTGTCGGCTAGAGGACTTCGATTGTGATTCTCCGTATTCGCAGGATCATTCCGAGTAGCGGCCTAACCAGAGCGTACATCTAATCGATCAAGCGTCACGGGTCAAGACCTGCCCCCGTCTCTGACCCCGAACGCGCGCGTCGTCGGCCATGGCTTTCAGGTAGGCGGCATCGTCGCCGAGACCCTCGAAGGCGTAAGGATTCAGGAACTGGCGACCCCACAGCAAGGTGCGGTCTATCGGAGCGAGCCCGGCCTGATCACAAACGCTGTCCCAGCTCTCGATGATCTTGTCCAGCAGACCTTCGAGGATCGCGATTGCCTCCTCGCGGGACAGTAGAAAATGAGCCGCGGCATCAAGGCATGATGAAGTGGACCCCGAAAATTGGACAGGTTGCTAAGTTAAGAACTGCGAGGAGCATAACCGCCATGCAGAGGACTCG
>JAIZWN010000435.1 GCA_020443945.1 Candidatus Thiosymbion ectosymbiont of Robbea hypermnestra
CTAGGTTACAGAAATCATGGGGGTGGAGTCAGCAACCAATTGAATCTATTCGATAATTTACCCGGACAGTAGTGATATGAAAAATAAGTCGGTACTAGGCCTCCTCCAGGGTACAGAGCAGCGGGTGCTGATGGCGGCGGGAATGATCGTTGACCAGGGCCACCTTGGTTTCCGCCACATCCCGCGTGTAAACGCCGCATACGCCGACCCCCCGGGTATGCACATGCAGCATGATCTGCGTGGCCCGTTCCCGGTCCAGGTGAAAAAAGGTCTCGAGTATCCCGACGACAAAATCCATGGGCGTGTAGTCGTCATTGAGAAGCAACACCTTGTACAAAGGCGGTTGCTTCAGCGCGGGCCTGGCGTCCCGCACCGAGAGATCGGATTCCTGCTCTTCGCTGGGCTCTCGGTCGCTCATGATGTTTCGATTTTGGTGAAATCGGATTACTCTATTTTAGAAGCAAGGCGCGCTCTGGGCCATTTTCGGGTAACGCGCCGGAGAATAATTCCAAGCCTGTTTGCCGAGGGGAGACCGCGGCGAAATCGCCGGAGGAGGACAATCGATGATGATCGGTAGCGTGAAATGGTTCAACAACGCGAAAGGGTACGGATTCGTCAGGCCCGATGGTCAGGATGAAGATGTTTTCGTCCATTTCTCGGCCATCGATATGGATGGCTACAAGACCCTCAAGGAAGGGCAAAAGGTGGAGCTCGAGGTCAGTCAGGGGCCGAAGGGGTTACATGCCGCCCGCGTGAATCGACTGGTCTGATCGCGTCACCATACCCATACCGGATTTCGATCGATATGGCCGGTCCTCACGTCAGGGACTTGTGAGCGCGTCGATACCCGAAAAATGCAGCCAGGCGGACCATATTCCCGCTCTGCGTCTTGAAACATCGCCGGAGCAATGTTTCAAGGTCCCTAAAAGAAAAGGGACCTATATACCTGACTCGCCATTGACACCCCCTGTTTCGGGACTTGACTAGCCAAGGGCGCACTGGTACTCT
>JAIZWN010000436.1 GCA_020443945.1 Candidatus Thiosymbion ectosymbiont of Robbea hypermnestra
AAGATTCTCAAGAATTGCTCTCCGTTCTTAACTTATTTTTGGTTCCTGACTGTCCAATGGTTGGGGTCCACCTCACGGATAGGCCAAATCTAAGAACACGGGAAACCTGTCCTCTACTCTACTGTGAGAATTGAGAACGTCCCCTAGCCGTCCAGGGATGGCGGATCGAAGCAGGCAAGCGACCTGTTTTTACGGCACCGCGGCGCTTTCCCGCTACGGGACTTTTTTGTTTCCGTCTCCACGGGGTTTGTCGGGGCCGTTTGAAGGGACCTCGTCTAATCGACAGGGCGTGCAGTGGTGCTCTCCGCCCGGTATGCGGTTCAGGTCGTCCATACGCCCGGTCAGCTCGGCCGGTTCCTGCGTCTTGCTATCGGCGCAGAAGACGTGGATGCCCGAGGGCCGCTGCTGTTCCCGGCAGTCGAACCAGAGCTGGTCGTTCTCGTCTTGCAGGCAGAAGCAGTCGGACCCGAACGAGGGACCGGCCGCCAGGCCCGCGAGCATAAGCAATACCGCGTAGCGCATTTTTATACCTCGGATCTCAAAACAACCAAGCCGTCATTCCGGCGGCGAGTTGATGGGCACGCAACGCTTTGTGCATCCAAACCGGCCACTGCGGTTCGCAAATCGCCGTGGCATGACCGGAACTTCGTGCCCGCTTGCCGGGCCCTGGCTTTGCCCATCCTACCGTATCTGTCCGGATGATCCATCTCTCCACGGATTATGCAGATTTTTGCCGATGAAAAACGGGTAGTGGCTAAATTTTAAGTGATGAAGCCTGCCGACCCCTACCCCGTCATTCCGGCAGGGATTGCCGGAATCCAGGCGCCAGGGATGGCAAAAGCAGTGGGGATC
>JAIZWN010000437.1 GCA_020443945.1 Candidatus Thiosymbion ectosymbiont of Robbea hypermnestra
AAGATTCTCAAGAATTGCTCTCCGTTCTTAACTTATTTTTGGTTCCTGACTGTCCAATGGTTGGGGTCCACCTCACGCAACCGCAACACCTAAAGAATACTACAGAGTAGATATTCAAACTTGGCAAACAATCATAGTAATTCCACAATAAATAAATTCACACCTTGTCGGTCTGAGGTGAAACCTCGCTAGTTTTTATACAGTTTCTGAACCGGACCGGAGGACGACATGAAACGCTTCAAAAACATCATCTACTACGCCGACGGGGCACTTTCACCCTGTCCCGCCCTGGACCGGGCGGTAACCCTGGCCCGAACCAACCAAGCCCGTCTCACGGTGCTCGACGTACTGCCCCGAGCCGAGCCGGTCGCCGGTCTGGAAGCGCGGCTCGGCATAGACCTGGACACAGTGCTGCGGGAACAGCGGCAGACCCAATTGGAAAAACTGGTAGCCGGCTACCAGGAGCCGGATACCCTGATCTACACCCAGGTACTTACCGGCAACGGCTTCGTGGAACTGATCCGCTCGGTACTGCGCGGCGGCCACGACCTGGTCATCAAGGCCGCGCGGCCACCCGAAGGAGTCTCCGAGCGCCTGTTCGGCAGCACCGACATGCACCTGCTGCGCAAATGCCCGTGCCCAGTGTGGATCGACCGACCCGCGGCCGCCACCCCCTACCGCTCCCTACTGGCGGCGGTGGACCCGGCCACGGAAGAAAGTACCGGCACCGCCCACCTGGTCATGGACCTGGCCACCTCCCTGGCCGAGCGGGAAGCAACCCAGGTACAGGTCCTACACGCCTGGCGCCTGTACGGCGAATCCATGCTGCGTAGCGGCCGCGGGCGGATCCCGGAGGCGGAAGTGGACCTGCTGCTGGAGCAGAGCCGCACGACCCACCGGGACCAGTTGGCGGCATTACTCCGCGGCTACGGCATGGGCGTGGACGACCCAAACGTGCACCTGGTCAAGGGCGAGCCGGCGCCGAGCATCCTGCAAACGGCGGAGCATTGCGCCGCGGACCTGATCGTCATGGGCACCCTGGGGCGTAGCGGCATCCCGGGCCTCATCATCGGCAACACCGCGGAAGACGTATTACAGGCCACCCGCGCCTCCGTTCTGGCGGTCAAGCCGGAAGGTTTCGTATCGCCGGTGCCGGACCAAGAACAAATGCCGTGAACCCAATGCCATTAAGTTAAGCCTCAAGGCCCCTCTCCCCGCGAGGGTGTCACAAAAGCCCCTCTCCCACCGGGAGAGGGGAATCTAAGAGGTATGACACCCTCGCGGGGAGAAAGGCTAGGGCAAGGAAGAACCGTGTACAATCAATCACAAACGCATCTGTGACACTTACACTTAGCCGTTAGCGAGTAATTGATGGAAGACTTGTTCCGGTCTCTGACTTCCCTTCTTTCCGAACCAGTTTGGACAGGAATTGGAGCTATTGCGACCATTGTTTCATTGCTAGCAATGATAACTAAACTAGCATTAAAGCTGTTCCGCAATCCAAACTTTTACAGGTGGATAATTCTGATTTCGTTTCTCGCTATGTGGGTGTTCTACATAGACGGCTTTGTAGCCGAGCTAGGTGACGAATTTTCGATTTTTCGAGTCGCACTCATTGTGGTTACCACGCCGGGCTTGGCGCTTATAACTTTGACCCCGATTCTCGCCCCCTTGTTTTGGCTTGAATCACACTTAAGCAAGAAATCAAATGAAGAAAATCGCTAACAATTGGCTCCAGCCCGCGTAGGGCGGAATAGCGTAGCGTATCCCGCCTTCCGGCTTCGAAGCCCAGAGCCCGCGTGATCACAAGACGGTAAAAAGTACCGACAACCCGTGTCACATCCGCCTTTTAAGCTGAGCGGCACATGAGATCCTCTATCCCATGCCCCATTACAGGAAACGGGGTCAGGTCTTGATCCGTGACCCTTGAAGGCACAGGTCAAGACCTGACCCCTTTCCCCTGCTTGAACATGTTGAACGCGGTGACGAAAGAGCGACAAAATCCGATGTCGGGAAAACAGTAATGACAAGCGCCATAGATTACGAAGACGACGTGATCGCCTGGGCCGCGGAACAGGCGAGTCTGTTACGTGAAGGACGGTTCAACCAACTGGATCGAGAACATTTGGCCGAAGAGATCGAAGACGTGGGCAAAAGCGAACAACGGGAGCTCGTCAGCCGCATGACGCGATTGCTGGCGCACCTCCTCAAATGGCAGAAGCAGCCGGGACGCCGAGGCGCAAGTTGGCAAATCACTATCCGCAACCAACGGCGCGGTATCGCCCGGCGTCTGAAGGAGACACCGAGCCTGCGCCCCAAGCTCGCCGAGCCTGACTGGTGGGCCGGTGTGTGGGATGACGCCACGGCTCAAGCGGCCGAAGAGACCGGCCTCTCCGATTTTCCCGAGACCTGCCCTTGGAACGCGAGCGAGATACTGAACCAGGAGTGGTTGCCGGAATAGATGCGAGACTCGGTTTTACGCCGATTTTCACGGATTACCGCATTTTTTCATCGGCGAGAATCTGCGTAATCTGCGGATTCAAAATCGCAGATCACAAAACTACAACACTACCCAGATGAGCTCGAATGATCACGGAAGGCGGGATACGCTACGCTATCCCGCCCGTGTATGTTCTGTTTTCAAGGAAAAGCCAAGGATGAGGTATAAGGAAACGGGGTCAGGTCTTGATCCGTGACCCTTGAAGGTACAGGTCAAGACCTGACCCCTTTCCCGTTATGTTTCCGAATAGACAAACTGTAAGCTGACAATGAAAGGCTGTTATCATGATTTTTAACGCCAGCTATGAGTTACCGGATAACGTCGCGGATGTGTTACGGCAAAATTGGAACAGTATTTCTAGAACAAATCTGGAGGATATTGCCGTAATCAGCTACAAAACCGGTATTCTCACTAGTTTTCAAGTTCAACTTATGTTGGGCCATGAATCCAGATGGGAGACGGAAGACTTTCTGCATAAGCATCGCTGCCACCTCAGCTATGATGAACGCGATTTCCAACGTGATGGGGAAGTGCTAAAAGAAATTCTTGACAAGAAGGATATAGCATGAAACGTGTCGTCTCTGATGCGACGCCTATCAGGTATCTTGTTGAAATCGGAGAAATTAACGTTTTACCGCGTTTATTTGGAAAAGTGTTTATACCGACGGCCGTTCTTCGTGAATTACGCCACAGTTGCACACCGGAGATCGTCCACAAATTCATGTTATCCTCACCAGACTGGCTGGAAGTAAAGGCAGTTGGCAATATGGGCCAAGATCAGGGATTATCATCCCTTGACTCAGGAGAGAGGGAAGCGATCCTTTTGACTGACGAAATCGGTGCGGAAGGTGTTTTGCTGGACGAGAGAGCTGCACGGAATGCAGCAGATCAGAGGGGAGTTCGCTGCATCGGTACCCTCCGAGTTTTATCCGAAGCGGCCAAACAGGGCCATATTGAAATACATGAGGCAATCGGTCGCCTGAAACGGACAACGTTTCGCGCTCACCCCGCCCTTTTCGAACGAGCTATCACGG
>JAIZWN010000438.1 GCA_020443945.1 Candidatus Thiosymbion ectosymbiont of Robbea hypermnestra
GCGGGGAGCGCCGCGACCTACCCGGTGTCCCTACACGCCGCTCTTCCCAGCGCCATAGTGGCCCGGTGTGGAGCGTCGCTTTCAGCCCGGACGGTCGGCGGGTGGTCTCGGGTAGCGGGGACAAGAGCCTGCGGCTGTGGGACACCGCCACCGGCCGGCCTATCGGCCAGCCCTGGCGGGGCCACAGTAATCGGGTGTCCAGCGTCGCTTTTAGCCCCGGCGGTGGGCGGGTGGTCTCGGGAAGTGAGGATGGCAGCCTGCGGCTGTGGGACGTCGCCACCGGCGAGCCCATCGGCGAGCCTTGGCAGGGCCATAGTGGCTCGGTGTTGAGCGTTGCTTTCAGCCCGGACGGGACGCGGGTCGTCTCGGGCAGTCGGGATCACACCCTGCGGCTGTGGGACGTCGCCACCGGCCAGCCCCTCGGCAAGCCCCGGCGGGGCCGCGCCTGGGCGTACAGCGTCTCCTTCAGCCCGGACGGAGCGCGGGTGGTCTCGGGCAGTCGGGATAAGACCCTGCGACTGTGGGACGCCGCCACCGGCCAGCCCCTCGGGGAGCCCCTTGGGGGGAACGGGTCGGGCCACGGCGCCCCGGTGTGGAGCGTCGCTTTCAGCCCGGACGGTGGGCGGGTGGTGTCCGGGAGCGGTGATAACCAGGACAGCCGGTGGAACTACGGGTTGCTGATCTGGGATGTGGACGAGGATTCCTGGAAACGCAGGGGCTGCGCCATCGCCGGACGCAATCTGTCCCTGACCGAGTGGCGGCGTTATCTGCCGGGGAGGGACTATGAGAAGACCTGCCCGGATTACCCGGTGCATCCCGAGGTGATTGCCGATGCCCTCTCCCAGGCCGCCCGGGACTGGGACGGGAATGAGGCGGAAGGGCATTTGGAGCAGGCAATCGCTTGGATCGAGGAGATGCCGGTCCTCCACGACCGCATTGCCTTGCTGTGGGAGAACCTGGATTCCCTCGCCCGCGAGCATCCAAAGCTCGAGCATCCGATCAGGCCCGTGCTGACGGACCACATCCGGCGCTGGATGGCCGGGCTTCCCGCCGCCAACAGGGCCTATTGGCAACGGCGGATGTCGTCCACGAGCAAAGACATCGCCACCGAGTGACCGGTTACCGGGAGCAAACCAACCAGCCAGCCGTCATTCCGGCTTGGAAGCCGGAGAAAAATCCTGTCAATCCTAACGAGGCTTGGCCTTACCGAAGAACCACGGATAGACACGGATAAACACGGATTGTGATCTGCGTTTATCCGTGTTTATCCGTGGTTCAAAGAATTTGCGATTCCCGCCCAACAAGAGACAGAACCCGCTTGCCGGGCGCTGGTTTTGCCCATCCTATCAGCCTATCGGTCCGCACAGTGGACCCTACTCTGTGCGGCGCGTGGGAACAAGAGAAAGGCAGTCTCTTGGGATGTGTCGAGATGCCCTCAGGGCAACAACTTCAGCGCCGCCACGACCAAGCCGCCCACGGTCAGGGTCGTCGCATACGACCAGATCATGAAGCGGTCGATACGCTTGGTCAGCCCTTCGAAGCGCCGGTTCATCTCGGTCTGCATTGCCTCGAAGCGCTTATCGATGGCCTCGAAGCGCTTATCGACGGCCTCGAAGCGCTTATCGACGGCCTCGAAGCGCTTATCCATCTGCTCCAGGATGGTCTTGATCAGCTCGCGCTGGTGCCCGAGTTCTTCCTCGATGCGCACCA
>JAIZWN010000439.1 GCA_020443945.1 Candidatus Thiosymbion ectosymbiont of Robbea hypermnestra
CGTCCCTGGCCGCTGGATTCCGGGGTCCCACCCGGAATGACGGTGCGGTGGCGCCGGCAACGCCAAGAGCCGTCCGAAACCACGGCAGAATTCTTCGTGGCTTGGTGGCTTGGTGTGAGAATACCGAGTCGGCGCGGTCTCCCGACAAGTGTATGGGTTTGCTGTACCTGATCTGCGAGGGGATTTGGCTTAATTGAGAACGCTCCCTAGTACCTAGTTTCACTCTAATTTTCATATTGCGCAGGGAACGGCCGACGTGGCGTTGCGCGGGCCATTTGGAACGCCACAGAGGGCGTTCCCTACGAACCTGCAAAATAAGGTGACATGGGGTGCTGGTTTGTCAATCTTAGACCGATAGAAATAAATTGATTTTATGTGAAGAGATAAAAAAATTTGTTAGCACTGGGCATAAGCCGCGTCCATAATAGTATCTGAATTTAGTGATATTCGAGGAATCAGGCAAAATGATCACGAGCAATCCCTTCCCCGAGCTTTCAGCACTCATACCCGCCTTCGTAATGCAGGCGTACATTGTGGCGATGTTCCTCCTGGTCATAGCCGGCACCGTGCTCGACATGATTCATAAGAAAAGCGCGCAATACTTTTTCGAGAACGCGCAAAAAGCACAAAAAAACGCAAAGCGCACGGTGAGCGGAGCGGAAAAGACATCGTTGTTGCTGAAAACCATTGCCAGCGAAGTCCTGACTTCCGCCGAACTTGCAAATCCCAAACGCAGGATTTCCCATCTCTTCACCATGTACGGCTTCATCACCTTCATCGTTACTACGGTGATTCTGGTTTTCGCCTATCCAACCCCCGCCGATCAGGCGCCGACCATCATCCCCCTGCTTTGGCATCTCGGCGCCTTGATGCTTTGCTTTGGCGGTTACTGGTTCTGGTTCTTCATCCGGGTCGATGTCTCGTCCGAAGGCAATCCCTGGTATCGCCTGGTACGTGCGGATCTCTTCATTGTCTCATTGCTCGCGACGGCGACATTCGCCTTGATCTGGTCCGCGTTTCAGGCCATGGGCACGTCCGGGTGGAGCATCTTTTTCTTTGCCTTGTTCATCCTTTCCAGCACCGTGCTGTTCGGCACCGTGTTGTGGTCCAAGTTCGCGCACATGTTCTTCAAACCCGCGGCTGCTTACCAAAAGCGGGTAACCAAAGCGGATGGTTCGAGAGAGAATCTGCCGGAGCTCGCCGACAGAACGGACCCGGCCGACAGAGACCGGCACTCCATGGAGTTACTGAAGGACGCGCCGCTCCATATGGGGCTTGGTATCGAGCGAGAAGCTCCACGCCATTACTGAAATGGCGATAACCGATCAACAAAAGTAAGGGGAATAGTATGCCGACTTTTGTATACATGACTCGCTGTGATGGCTGTGGAATGTGCGTTGACATTTGCCCTTCGGACATCATGCACATCGACACCACCGTCCGCCGGGCCTATAACATCGAGCCCAACATGTGCTGGGAGTGCTATTCGTGCGTAAAGGCCTGCCCCCATCAGGCAATCGATGCGCGCGGATATGCGGATTTCGCTCCGCTCGGGCACAGTCTGCGGGTTCTTCGCGAAGAAGAAAAAGGCACGATTGCCTGGCGGATAAAGTTCCGAAACGGTACGGAGAAGAACTTCCTGTCTCCGATTACGACCAAGCCCTGGGGTCAGGCAATCCCGAAGCTCGCCGATGAGTCGGAACCTTCGCCGACCATGCGCGATAGCCAGCTCTTGTTCAGCGAACCCAAATATATACGTCTGGACGACGGTGACTTGCATACATTGGAGTCCAACGGCCTGACAATGAAAGAAGGGGTGTATTACTGATGGCCTTCAAAACAATCGTTGAAGACGGCATCGATGTCTTGGTCGTTGGTGCGGGTCTGGGCGGTACCGGCGCAGCCTTCGAGGCCCGGTATTGGGGTAAAAATAAAAAGATCGTCGTCGCCGAGAAAGCCAATATCGACCGTTCCGGCGCGGTCGCCCAGGGGCTGTATGCGATCAACTGCTACATGGGTACGCGCTGGGGTGAGAACAACCCGGAAGACCATGTGCGTTACGCGCGCATCGACCTGATGGGCATGGTGCGCGAAGACCTGCTGTTCGACATGGCTCGTCACGTAGACTCCACCGTGCACCAGTTCGAAGAATGGGGTTTGCCCCTGATGCGCAACCCCAAGACGGGTTCTTATCAGCGTGAAGGGCGGTGGCAGATCATGATTCACGGCGAATCATACAAGCCGATCGTCGCGGAGGCCGCCAAGAAGTCCGCGGATAAGGTCTACAACCGGGTGTGTGTTACGCACCTGCTGATGGACGAAGCGAAGGAAAACCGGATTGCCGGTGCTGTCGGTTTCAACGTTCGCACCGGCAACTACCACGTATTCAAATCCAAGACGGTCGTTGTCGGCGCCGGCGGCGCCTCAAACATCTTCAAGCCGCGTTCCGTCGGTGAAGGTGCTGGTCGTGTCTGGTATGCGCCCTGGTCTTCCGGTTCGGCTTATGGACTGCTGATCAATGCCGGCGCGAAGATGACCCAAATGGAAAACCGTATCGTGCTTGCGCGCTTCAAGGACGGTTACGGTCCGGTCGGCGCCTACTTCCTGCACCTCAAGACCTATACGCAAAACGGGCTCGGCGAGGAGTACGAATCCAAGTGGTTCCCGGATCTCCAGAAAATGGTAGGCAAGGAATATCTGGATCCGGAAGCCTCGCACAGAACCCATAGACCAATCCCGACCTGTTTGCGCAACCACGCATTCATCAGCGAGGTCAATGCCGGTCGTGGCCCTATCCACATGGTTACCATGGAAGCATTCCAGGATCCGCACCTCGAAGAGGTGGGTTGGGAAAACTTCCTGGGTATGACCGTCGGTCAGGCCGTACTCTGGGCGGCGACCGATGTCGACCCCAAGTACCAGAATCCGGAACTGACCACCTCCGAACCTTACGTCATGGGTTCGCACGCAACCGGTTGCGGTGCCTGGTGCTCGGGACCGGAGGATGTTTCCCCTCCCGAGTATTTCTGGGGCTATAACCGCATGATGTCCGTCGAAGGACTGTTCGGCGCCGGTGATGCGGTCGGCGGCACGCCACACGCCTTCTCCTCCGGGTCCTTCACGGAAGGTCGTCTTTCGGCAAAGGCCGCCTGCAAGTATATCGACGACGGCAAAGCGGAAGATATCGTCGTATCCGACAAGCAGATCAATGACCGTAAAGCGGAGATCTACAAGCCGTTAGAGCATTACAAGATCTTCCGTAATGAGATCACTGCCGGCACGGTCAACCCGAACTACATCAACCCGCGGCAGGGCCTCGACCGACTGCAGAAGCTGATGGACGAGTATGGTGGCGGCGTGACCGTCAACTACATGACCAACGAAAAGCTGCTGAATATCGGCCTCAAGAAGCTCAAGATCCTGGAAGAAGACCTGGAAAAGGTCGCGGCGGAAAACATACACGAGCTCCTGCGTGCATGGGAGTTGAAGCACCGCCACCGCACCTCCGAGTGCGTTCTGCAACACACCTTGTTCCGGAAGGAAACCCGGTGGCCCGGCTACTACTATCGTGGCGACGCACTCAAGCTGGATGACGAGAACTGGCACGTGTTGACGGTTTCCCGTCGTGATCCCGCGACAGGTGAATACACCATGGAAAAGGCGCCCTGTTATCACCTGGTCGGCAAAGACGAAGAGTAGTGCGCAAATAGTTACCTCGTGTAACTTCTTTCCTCCTTTAAAAGATCAACATAGGATATGTTGATCTTTTTTTATTTCCGTCTCGCAATAGCGAACTCTTGCTGTAGTGACGATGCCAACAGCGGGAAAAGGGTGCCTTGAAAAAATCGAGGCGCCCGTGCGGGGCAGGGATGCCCCGCCATTTTTCAAGGTCCCCAAAAGCGATTGATGGTGAATAGGCGATGAATATAACGGAACATACGGATGAAGAGATCCTGGCGATTGCCAACCCCATGTGGGATGATCTTATCAAGTATTCGAATAAAGGAGATTACGGAAAATTCATACGGAAATTTTCGTATTCGATGCTCCTGGGCCTCAATGAAGTCGAAATGGGAAAGCAGTTTGTAAAAAGCGAGCTGACGAGAAATCTGTCCGAAGAACGGGACTATCTCGGCATCATCCGTCGTGGCGAACATGTGACGGTTCTTTATCGGCAAAAAAGTACCAAGAAGGAAGGCGAGTGGCTCGGAAGACTGGTACTGGGCTATGAAAATGGAGAGGTGAAGATTTTCGGCGCCTCCATTTTCTGAACATCGCTTCCCGCAAAATCATGAAAGAGATCATAAAGGATAATAAGTTTGTCGAGCTGACGTACCAAGTCATCGACAAGAAATCGGGCCATGTACTCACCGCGGTCGAGTTCCCCCTGGGTTATGTTCATGGCGCCGATACACCCCTGTCGACTCGGGTTACGGAGGAGTTGGCGGGCAAATCGGTTGGTGATGTCATTCAGGTACCTATCGACTGCGATCGGCTATACGGACCGCGAGACGAATCCTTGGTTTTTACGGACCACATCGAAAATGTTCCCGAGGAATACCGAGAGATCGGTACGACGATTGTGATGGAAAACGAACAGGGCGAAACAAAGGATTTTGTGGTAACCCGAATGGATGAAAAAACATTGACGGTCGATGGCAATAATCCGCTGTGCGGTCGAGAGGTTGTTTTCTCGCTCGAGATCTCGACGGTTCGTGATGCGACCGATGAGGAGATCGAAGCCGGCGGGACGATCGACACCGGCCCGGAAATCGAGGGGATTCTCGGCAAGCAACTATAGCCGCAGGCGAAATCCGGCTCCGAGCACAAGTGAAATGAGCGACCAATCTCTGCTACGTATCTCCGGCGTCCAGGTGGAGGGTCTGTTCGACCGGTTCGACCACCAGGTCGACCTGAAGTCGGACGACCGGGTTACCATCCTCCATGGCCCCAACGGGGTCGGCAAGACCATGCTGCTGCGGATGGTCAATGACCTGCTGCTCGGAAAATACAGACTGTTTCGTCAGATACCCTTTCGGCGCTTTGCATTGACATTTACCGATGGTTCCAAGATCGATTTGACGATCGAGCATCACCCAAGTCAGGCGAATGCCGATCCCTCCAAGACGCTGGAGCTGAGTTTGTTGAGGGACGGTAAGCAACAGGAAACCCATGAAATTTCCATCGGCGAAGACATCCTGTCACGTGCGGAGGCGGTGGCACAGCAATTTCCCTGGATAAGCCGTGTTGGGGAAAACGAATGGATCGACGGAAGAGATGGCGACCTGATAACCACCGAGCAGGTTCTCGAGTTTCACGCGGACGATATACTTCCAGAGCCGGAATGGCTGAAGGCACTGCGCGGACGTGTCGCTGCCCATTTGATCGAGGCCCAACGGTTGCTGCGCCTGAGCGTGACTAATCCGAGTGTTTATCCACCTAAGCCCCGCAACGTCCATAGGGTGTTGGACTGCGCGAGCGATCTGCGTGCCCAGATCAACGACATCATGGCCCGTTACGGGCAGCAATCCCAGCGATTGGATCAGTCCTTTCCGCAACGCCTGTTAGCCCCCGAGCTGGCAACATTGAGCGCGGATGACCTCAAGAAACGTATGGAGGCGCTGGACGTCAAACGGGTAGAGCTGAAAGAGATGGGGCTCCTCGACGAACCGGAAGGTCATCCGTTTGATACCGCGGCCTTGGATAGTCTCGATCCGGCGTCTCAGAAGGTGATGAGTCTCTATGTGCAGGATACGCCGGAAAAATTGGAGGTACTGAGCGATCTCGCACGCCGTACCCATTTGTTGCTGGACAATGTCAACCGCAAGTTTCTGCACAAGCGGATCCGGATCGATCGCAAAGCCGGTCTGGTCGCCGAACGCGACGATGGACCCCCCCTCGCATTGGAGGCCCTGTCCTCCGGCGAGCAACACGAGCTGGTCCTGCACTATGACCTCCTGTTTCGGGTCCGGCCCAACACCCTGGTGCTGATCGACGAGCCGGAGCTGTCCCTGCATGTGGCCTGGCAGAAGCGTTTCCTGCCGGATCTGCTGGAGATCGTCGCCACGGCAGGATTCGACGTGCTGATCGCGACCCACTCACCCTATATCGTCGGCGATTACTCGGACCTGATGATCGGACTGGGCGAGGACCCGGCATGAGTCCCGTGAGCTGGACCAAGGATGCGGTCCATATCGAGACCGAGGTTATCATGGGTCGCCAAGTGCATTCCGGAAGCTTTCTGATCCTGGAAGGGCCGGACGACCAGAAATTCTGGTATCTCCGGGTCGCCCCACAAGAATGCGAGCTGGTCGTCGGCGACGGCAAACCCAACGTCGAGGGCGCGATCACGCGGCTCGATACCCGCAGGTTCTCAGGGGCCCTCGGGATTGTCGACGCCGATTTCGACCGACTCCAGGGTCGGGCACTGCCGTCGCCGAATCTGCTCGCCACCGATGCCCATGATCTGGAATGCGTACTGCTGCGGTCGGCGGCCCTGGACCAGGTACTCGCCGAGTACGGCGATCCGGCAAAGATCCGACGCTTCGAGGATACCCACGGCAGTAGGGTCCGGGATGCCCTACTTGCGCGTGGCCTGGTTTTCGGCCGATTGCGCTGGCTCGCGCTACGCCGCGGCTGGAACCTGCCGTTCGATAGGCTGATGCCCGAGCGTTTTACCGACCGCGACACCTGGGAGGTGGATCGGGATGGACTTTATGCCGCCGCCGTGACGACTGGAATGCTACCGGGCATCGAGGCCGTGCAGGCGGCCATCGCGGCCCTGCCCGATGCCGATCCCTGGTCGATCTGCCGGGGTCATGATCTCATCGGCCTGCTGCGGATCGGTCTGCAACATGTGCTCGGCGATCTGAAACCGAGCAAGGGCGTCGGGGATCTTGCCGCCCTGCTGCGGGCGGCCTTCAACCAAAGTGAGCTGGACCGAGGCGGATTCGGCCGCTCGATTCGCGGGTGGGAGACGGCCAATCCACCCTACCGGATACTTCCGCCCCCACCGCAATGGCCCGAGGGATCGACGTCCCGGCCGGAATGACGGCCGAACGACCTGGAGTGGGTTGTTATCCTCAGGTAATTTAGAGGCTGTCTAAAAACTCAAGCCATGCCGCGTGGTCCAGGTCAGCCCCGATCCTATCAGGCTGGCTACGGCCAAAAGCCCCTCGCCCCTGGCGGGAGAGGGGTTGGGGAGAGGGGGAATCAATGGCTTCGCTTCGATACGGTTCATGACTCCATACCAAGCAAAATCAATGGGTTGGTTTTTAGACAGCCTCTTAATTAATTGAGAACGACCTTCTGGAGGGAATGCACCATGCCGACTTTCGTGCGTACCGAGAGGTGCGATGGCTGCAAAGGCCAGGACAAGACCGCCTGCATGTACATCTGCCCCCATGACCTGATGAAGCTCGACAAGGACGGCTCCGCGACGGGTCATGCCATGAAGGCCTACAACCAGGAGCCCGAGCAGTGCTGGGAGTGCTACTCCTGCGTCAAGATCTGCCCGCAGCAGGCCATCGAATCACGCCCCTACGCGGACATCGTGCCCCTGGGCGCCTCCGTGCAACCCTTGCGCGGTACCGACTCCATTCTATGGACCATCAAGTTCCGCGACGGCAAAATCAAGCCGAAACGCTTCAAGTTTCCGATCCGCACCACCCCGGAGGGCTCCATCGACCCCTATGGCGGCAAACCCGAGGCCGACATCGCCAAGATCACCGAGCCCGGCTTTTTCGTGCAGGTCAATGGCTTTCGCGCCGGCGATTCCCGTGAGCTGATCAGAAAGTAAGCCCCTGTAATCGACTCCGAATCAAGCCAGAATCAGAGATTCCAGCGAGGCTTTGCCTTAAGACCACGAGGCGTGACCAACCGCACCGAAGAACCACCGAGACAGACACGGATAAATACGGATTGTGATCTGTGTTTATCCGTGTACATCCGTGGTTCAAAGAATTTGCAATTCCCGCCCAACAAGAGACAGAAATGTTTTTGTGCGAGGTAACAGAATGGCCGGAGAATTCGGAAAACCCGAGGTTGTCGAGGAAGAGGTCGATATCCTCATCATCGGCGGTGGCATGGCCGCTTGCGGTGCCGCTTACGAGATCGGCCCCTGGATCGAGGCCGCCGGCGGCGACATCAAGGTCAAGCTGGTGGACAAGGCCGCCGTCGACCGTTCGGGCGCCGTGGCCCAGGGCCTGTCCGCCATCAACACCTACATCGGCAGCGAGCAGGACCCCGCCGATTACGCCCGCATGGTCTCCAACGACCTGATGGGCATCACCCGCGACGATTTGACCTATGACCTGGGCCGCCACGTGGACGAGTCCGTCCACCTGTTCGAGGAGTGGGGCCTGCCGATCTGGAAGATCGACGACAAGGGCGAGCGCCATGACGGCTCCCGGGGCCTGCCCCCCCTGAAGGACGGCGGCAAGCCGATGCGCTCCGGCAAGTGGCAGATCATGATCAACGGCGAATCCTACAAGTGCATCGTCGCCGAGGCCGCCAAGAATGCCCTGGGGAGCGATCGCATCCAGGAACATGTCTTCATCGTCAAGCTGGTGAACGACAAGCACGACAAAAACCGCATCGCCGGGGCGGTGGGCTTCTCGGTACGCGAGCACAAGCTATTCGTCTACAAATTCAAGGCCTGCCTGCTCGCCGCCGGCGGCTGCGTGAACATCTTCCGCCCCCGCTCCGTGGGCGAGGGCCAGGGTCGCGCCTGGTACCCGGTGTGGAACGCCGGCTCCACCTACGCCATGGCCGCCGAGGCCGGCGCCGAGCTGACCATGATGGAAAACCGCTTCGTGCCGATCCGCTTCAAGGACGGCTACGGCCCGGTGGGCGCCTGGTTCCTGCTCTTCAAGTCCCGGGCCACCAACGGCTTGGGCGAGGTCTACATGCAGCGCAACCAGGAGCTGCTGAACGACTATCCCCCCTACGGCCAGGCCGCCACGCCCGCTGCCTGCCTGCGTAACCATATGATGCTCAAGGAGTTGCGTGACGGCCGGGGTCCCATCTGGATGGACACCGTCAGCGCCCTGGCGAACCTGCGGGAAACCCTCTCCCCACGGGAGGTCGAACACCTGGAGGCCGAGGCCTGGGAAGACTTCCTCGATATGACCATCGGCCAGTGCGGCATCTGGGCGGGCGAAAACATCGAGCCGGAAAAGAAAAACTCCGAGCTCATGCCCACCGAGCCCTACCTGCTCGGCTCCCATTCGGGCTGCTGCGGCATCTGGGTCTCCGGCCCCGAGGACCTGGGCGCGCCTACCGAAGAGAAAGCAACCGGCGTCCCCGAACACCTGCCCTCCGGCTGGAGCTGGGGCTATCGCGGCATGACCACGGTCCAGGGCTTGTTTACCGCCGGCGACGGCGTCGGCGCCTCCGGGCACAAATTCTCCTCCGGCTCCCACGCCGAAGGTCGCCTGGCCGCCAAGGCCATGGTCAAATTCGTCATGGACAACAAAGACCGCAAGCCCGAGCTGGACACCGACCTGGATACCCTCGTCGAAGAGCTCTACCGCCCGGTCAGGAACTTCCTGGAGCACAAAGACTACTCCACGACGGTCGACGTCAACCCCAACTACATCACCCCGCGGATGCTGCAATTCCGCCTGCAGAAAATCATGGACGAATACGTGGCCGGCGTGGCGACCTACTACACCACCAACGCCAACCTGCTGGCGCTGGCGGAAAAGAAGCTGGAAATGCTCAAGGAAGACTCCCTGAAGATGCGGGCCAAAGACCTGCACGAGCTACTGCGCGCCTGGGAAAACTACCACCGCATCCTCACCGCCGAGGCCCACATGAAGCACATCCAGTTCCGTGAGGAATCCCGCTATCCGGGCTTCTACTACCGGATGGACCACAACAAGGTCGACGAAGATAACTGGCACTGCTTCGTGAACTCCATCTATGACAAAGAAGCCAAGGCATGGACCTGCTTCAAGCGGGCCCACGAAGACCTGGTAGACAAATCCAAGCTCTTCAAGTAACGGCCGAAAGCCCCTCGCCCCTGGCGGGAGAGGGGTGGCAGGGAGAGGGGGAATCGATGACTTCACTTCGATAGTATGGGAACGAATATATCTTTCCTGAAGGAATGGGGCGCCCGGCACGACACGGATTGATGGGCACGCGGCGCTTTGTGCATCCTATAAGCAATCCTGGCTCGCGGAACCCAGGGGGATGCCTGAAACTTCAAACCGGCTTGCCGGGCGCTGGCTTTGCCCATCCTACGGGCTGTTGACATAAGCGCGGTGCCAACCGCGAATAGGACAGGATTAACAGGATGACCAGGATTAACAGGATTATTTTTTTGAAGAATCGATAACAATATCCTGTTAATCCTGCAAATCCTGTCCGATTGGAAAACAGCCTGGAGGTCAGGGTTGATTCCTTTCCCCACCGGGGAAGAACTTCCGTTCTGACCCAATGCCTCAGGAAAATTTTCACATCCCTGTGATCTGGGTTCCGGCACTCCCTGCCGGAATGACGGCGGAGTGGACACCCGCCGATCTTAACGGACCTGACACCACCTTGGGCGCAGACCAACCACACCGCGCCATCC
>JAIZWN010000440.1 GCA_020443945.1 Candidatus Thiosymbion ectosymbiont of Robbea hypermnestra
TAACGATTCGATCCCCACTGCTTTTGCCATCCCTGGCGCCTGGATGCCGGCAATCCCTGCCGGAATGACGGGGTAGGGGTCGGCAGACTTCATCACTTAAAATTTAGCCACTACCCAAAAAAATAATCCTGTCAATCCTGGTCATCCTGTTAATCCTGTCCTATTTGCGGTTGGCACCGCGCTTATGTCAACAACCGGAGCCTGGAAGCCAGAGGATGTCTCATAGCTGGAATGCCAATCGCTGGTCCCTGGAGCAGTCGGGTATCCTCGCCGAGGTCGCCCTTCTGCGCGCCGCAGCGGATGAATCCGCGCGCCATGTGCGCATGCTCTATTTCACCTTTCTCCTGTTCGCCTTCTATGTGGCGGTCATCGCCTTCTCCACCAACGACGAGCAGCTCCTGAAGGGAGCCGGCGCCCACCTGCCGCTACTGGACGTGGAGCTGCCCCTGCTCGCCTTTTATATTGTGGTCCCCCTGCTGGTGCTCATCTTCCACTCCCATCTGCTCAACCAGTTTTTTCTGCTCTCCCGCAAGCTGTTCCGGCTCGACCAGGCCCTGCGGTCCCTCCCGGCGGGGCAGGAAACCACCCAGCGGGAGCTGCCCTTCCCCCTGATCTTCAGCTATCAGATCATCGGCACCCATCATCCGTCCCTGATCCGCTGGTCATTCCAGGCGGCGGTGACCGTCACCGTCCTGCTGCTGCCCCTGGTTCTGCTCGCGCTCCTCCAATGGAAGTTCCTGCCCTATCACGGCGCTTGGATTACATTTGAGCACCGGGTGGTCTTTACCCTGGACCTGCTGTTGCTCTGGCTCTTCTGGCCCCGCCTGTCCTCCCGCTCCGGACGCTGGCGGGCCTGGTTCCCCTACTCCCGGCGTTGGCGCCTGTGGGGAGAGGCCTGGTGCCTGACTCGACCCCGGAATTGGTATCAGCGCATACGCATGGGTGGTGTCTGGATGTCCACCTTTCTGCCGCTCCTCGGGGTCTGGCTCCTGTTGGTTCCGCCCGGCAGCGGCCTCGAATGGTTCATGGGATACCAGGAATGGCTGGATGGCATCCATCGCAATCTGGTACTGCGGGAACGGACCCTGATGCGCAGGGAGCCCCCGGTGGCGCTCCTGTTCGCCGGGCATGTGAAGACCGATGAGGAGCGGGCAAAGCTCTGGCAAGAGGCCGGCGAGGGATTGGATCTGCGCGGTCGGGATCTGCGCTACGCCGATTTCTCCGGGAGCAAGCTCTGGAACGCGGATCTCCGGGAGGCGCGGCTGCAGGAGGCGGATCTACGGAGGACGCAGCTGCAGGGCGCGAATCTCCGGGAGGCCCGGCTGCCGGGGGCGGATCTCTGGAGGGCCCGGCTGCAGGGCGCGAGTCTCTGGATGGCGCAGCTGCCGGGCACGTATTTCATTGGAGCGCAGCTGCAGGGCGCGAATCTGGGGTCGGCAGAGCTGCCGGGCGCGAATCTCCGGGAGACCCGGTTGCAGGGCGCGAATCTCTGGGAGGCCCGGCTGCAGGGCGTGAATCTCGAGAAGGCCCAGCTGCAGGGCGCAAATCTCGGGGAGGCCCGGCTGCAAGACGCGAATCTCGGGAAGGCCCGGCTGCAGGGCGTAAATCTCGAGCGGGCGCAGCTGCAGGGCGCGAATCTCCGGGAGGCGCGGCTGCCGGGCGCGGATCTCCGGGAGGCCCAGCTGCAGGGTGCGAATCTCGAGGAGGCCCGGCTGCCGGGCGCGAATCTGCGGGATGCAGTGGTCTATGGAACCGGGTTCCGGAACGCGGAGCTCTCCCTCGCCGATTTGCGGGCGCTCCGTTCGTCGCCTGTCGAAGCGGAATTGGCGTCGCCCTTGATGTCGCTCTTTGGAAAGAGATCGGCGTTCTCAGGGATCGAAGCGCTGGAGGACCGATTGACGCGGGAAGGGGAGCATTGGTCCGAGGCCGGACGTGAACGGGTCGCCCAAGCCATCGAGCGCTTCTGGTCCATCGTCTTCGATCCACCCCTGGCGCCCACGCGGCTCTCGCCGCTCCAGGGATTCGATGTCATGCACGATCAAGAGGGCCTGTTCGCGGCTTGGCCGGCGCCGGCGGCGGCCGGCTTCGAGCAGGCGCGGGCAGACTATCGCACCGCGCTCGCCTGCGCCGACCCCTACATCGCCAAAGGGATGTGGCGGCAGGCCAAACCACCCGATTGGTCGGAAGAGAAGCCTGATCCGGTGTTGGAACAGACCCTTACGGAACGTGCCGCGTCCGGGGAATGTCCCGTACTGGCCGAGATCCTGGAGAAAAACCCATGATCCGTCCGCGGACAAAGAGCAGGGATTCTTCCATGGCTTGGATCCAGGAGATTACCCCCACGTTGGGTTGGTGCCTGTGCAACTCCGATAACAAACAAGTATCCAGCAGGTAGCTCACAGCTCAATGTCCCTTCCCCAATCCTGGTCGCGCGTGATGTCCAGATCGACGCCTCGTAAGGGCGATTTCCGGAAGAATTCGAGCAGGGAATCCTCGTGCCGGTCGAGCCTGCCGTATTCCTCGATCGACAGCACGACCGCGGTTTCCTTACCGCGCACGGTAATAATCTGCGGCCCGTGATGGCGCGCCTCCTCGACCACCCGGCTGAACTTATTCTTTGCCTCTTGTAACTGCCAATTCATCGCAACCCCCCCGATCCGGCTAGACTATCCAGCTTGATTATAGCCAAAAGGCTGCCTAAAAACTCAAGCCCTGCTGCACGGTCCAGGTCAACCCCGGTCCTACAAGGCTGGCTACGGCCAAAAGCCCCTCCCCCCAAGGGAGAGCTCGAGCACGACGGTTCTACTCTCCCTCTCCCACCGGGAGAGGGCCGGGGAGAGGGGGATCAAAAGGTGATCCTCGGTATTTGCCATGTCTGACCTGACAAAGCTGGCTAAACACCTGCGCAGGAGGACCCTAGTCTCGGGATCGCGGGATACGGCCATCCCTGGCCTATCCCACCCTACGCGGGCTCAAAATCCGAGGCAGGTACCAAGCTGGCAGGATGGGCAAAGCGGAGCCTGCCCATCGGGTAGTGTTGTAGGGGGCGTTCTCAATTAAATGCAGCAAACCCATACCCTTGTCGGTGGGTCACCGCCTTCAGCGCTCTCACACCAAGCCACCAAGCCGCGAAGAATTCTTCCGTGGTCTCGGCCGGCTCTTGGCGTTGCCGGTGCCACCGCA
>JAIZWN010000441.1 GCA_020443945.1 Candidatus Thiosymbion ectosymbiont of Robbea hypermnestra
ATTACGCCGATTTTCACGGATTACTGCGTTTTTTCATCGGCGAGAATCTGCGTAATCTGCGGATTCAAGCATCACAGGTCACAAACCTACAACACTACCGGATGTAGGTACGGCCGGATGCGGCTTGATGCCTTAATGGTCTTCAAACACGGCACCTACCGTAGAGGCATCCAAAACGCGATCGGTCCAGCGATCGAGGTGTTCCAGGGTGGCTATATCGAGGCGCTTGCGGGTGGCTTCGTCGAGGGGGCCGAAGCGTTTGACAAGCAGGCGTTCCAGGCCCTCGAGCTTCCCTTCCAACCTGCCTTCCAGCTTCCCTTCCAGCTTTCCTTCCAGCTTTCCTTCCAGCTTCCCTTCCAGCTTTCCTTCCAGCCTGCCTTGCTCCAAGCCTTGCTCCAAACCTTGTTGCATCCCCTGTTGCATCCCTCGCTGAGTGGCCAAGCGTTCGACACTGGTGACGTAGGGCATTTTGGTTTCTCCTTCAATTGCTTCGATGTCTTGCCAGAGCTGCTGCTCGAGTGCGTTCGGCAACCGCATCATCCAGTCGATGACGGAAAACAAGTCGATGATACGCTGCCGCTCCCAGCCGTGCCGATAGAGCGAACGCACGAGACTGAGCTTGGCCCGATAGCGGGCCTGTGGATCGCTTTTAGTCCGGCGGGTATGCAGATGCGCGGCGGTAACCAGGGCGAAGGGATTGGGGTTCGCTGCAAGTAATTCCGCGCGGTCCGCATAGTCATAGTCGATGAGCTTGACGACAGGAAATTCGAGGGTGTGGCGACAGCCCAGGACCTCGAAGCCATAGGAATCGGGTCGCCATCCGGCCTCCTCGTCGGCCAGCACGGCGAGGCTGGCGATAGGGCGGGCGTAGCGGTCGAAGAGCCGATAGTTGTAGGTAAACATGCGCCGGGCGAAGTCACTGTCGCGCTGCCCCTGGACTTCGACGTGGATGTAGATCCAGCGTTGTTCGCCGTCCTTGAGAGTGACTTGTACCAGGGTATCGGCAAAGCGTTTGCCAAGTTCGGCGTCACGCACCACCTGGCGCAGCTCTGTATTCTTGAATACATGGCCTGGTACCCAATCGATCTGGGCATACGCCGCGGGGAAATAGAAGGCCATGAACTCGGGCAAGGCATGTTCAAGCACCTCTTTCCAGGGGCTGTCGTAGGCGTCGCGGTGGTATTGCGGGTCGGTCATGGAAGGTCAGGTAGTGTAACTAAAAAGACGGTAACGGATGGTAGTGTTGTAACTTTGTGATCTGTGATGCTTGAATCTGCGGACAACAATAACGGTTAGGGAAGGTCTCTACATTGAATCCCGGAAACCACAAAGCTAAGACACTACAGCGAGACGGATGTTCAGGCGGTGAGGGTATCGCCGAGGAAGGGCCGGAGTCGGGCGAGCATGGCCTGGTGGACCTTGAGGTTGCCGGCGACGACATTGCCCGTTTCCAGATGACGGTCGCCGCCGGCCAGGTCGCTCACCATGCCGCCGGCCTCGGTGACCAGCAGGGCGCCGGCGGCGAAATCCCACTGGGCCAGCCCCAGCTCCCAGAAGCCGTCCAGCCGGCCCGCGGCCAGGTAGGCGAAGTCGAGGGCGGCGGAGCCGGGCCGCCGGATGCCCGCCGTATCCCGGATCATGGCCTTGCACATGTCCAGATAGATATCCAGATAGCTGAAGTCATGGTATGGCAGGCCGGTCCCGATGAGGGCGCCTTCCAGGGAGGTACGGCCGGCCACCCGTAAGCGCCGGTCGTTGAGCCGGGCGCCTTCGCCGCGGCTGGCGGTGAAGAGCTCTTCCCGCAGGGGGTCGTAGACGACCGCCTGCTCCAGCCGGTTACGGTACTTGAGGGCGATGGAGATAGAGAACTGGGGAAAGCCGTGCAGGTAGTTGGTGGTGCCGTCCAGGGGGTCGATCACCCACTGGAAGTCGCCGCCCTGGTGCTCGCCGCTTTCCTCGGCGAGAATGGCATGGTCCGGGTATTTGCCGCGCAGCTCCCGGATGATGGCCTGTTCGGCGCTCTGGTCTACCTCGCTGACGAAGTCGTTGCGACGTTTGCTGGCAACGTCGATCTGATCGATACGGTCCTGGTAACGCAGCAGGATACGACCAGCGTTGCGCGCGGCCCGGACGGCGATAGTGAGCATGGGGTGCATGGTGGGAACCATACCTGATGGGACCGCTGGATGAAAGTCGGATGATGGACCCGAGCCCGAAAGTGTTGGACGCGATCCGTTTCGTCCTGGTGGAGACGACCCACTCCGGAAACCTCGGGGCGGTGGCCCGCGCCATGAAGACCATGGGCCTGCGACGGCTGGATCTGGTGAACCCCAGGTCGTCGCCGGACGCGGAGGCGGTGGCCCGCGCCGCCGGCGCCGATGATCTGCTGGCGACCGCCCGGACCCACAGGGCGCTGGTGGACGCCCTGCGCGGCTGTCGCCTGGTGGTGGGCTCCAGTGCCCGGCCGCGCACGGTGGAATGGCCCCTGCTGGAGCCCGCCGACTGCGCGCGCAGGCTCCTGGCGGAGGCGCGGGAGGGTGAGGTGGCCCTGGTGCTCGGGCGCGAGCGTTCGGGGCTGACCAACGAGGAGCTGGCGCGGTGCCATTTTCTCACGCGGATCCCCACCGATCCGGGGTTCAGCTCCTTGAACCTGGCCGCCGCGGCCCAAATCTTCGCCTACGAAATACGCCGCGCCTGGCGCGCGGACGCGGAGCCGCCTCCCGTAGCGAGCGGGTGGGACCCGGCGCCGCCGGAGGTGCTGGAGGGCTTTCACGCCCACCTGGCGCAGACCATGGTGGATACGGGGTTCTGTGATCCCGCGCAATCCCGGAAGCTGCGGCAGCGCCTGCGGCGGCTGTTCAATCGGGCCCGCCCGGATCGGGTGGAGCTCAACATCCTGCGCGGCATCCTGAGCGCCGCCCAGGGCAGGAAAACCCCCGCGCGGTTTCGGAAGACCGATTCGCCTACCGATTCCCGCGGCCAAGCCGCGGAGGTATCCGAGGAGTGAGTAGATAACCCGATGTTCGAGCGACTACGCGAGGATATCGATTGCGTGTTCGAGCGGGATCCCGCCGCCCGCACCGGCTTCGAGGTCCTGACGACCTATCCCGGCATACACGCGGTCCTCATGCACCGCGTTACCCACAGGCTGTGGAATCACGGCCTCAAATGGTTGGCCCGCCTGCTCTCCAATGTGGCGCGCCTCTTTACCGGGATCGAGATCCATCCCGACGCGCGGATTGGCCGGCGCCTCTTCATCGACCATGGCATGGGGATCGTGATCGGAGAGACGGCGGTGGTCGGTGACGACTGCACCCTCTACCATGGGGTAACCCTGGGCGGAACCAGTTGGAACAAGGGCAAGCGGCACCCCACCCTGGGGCGGGACGTGGTGGTGGGCGCCGGGGCCAAGGTATTGGGCCCGATCGAGATCGGCGACGGCGCGCGCATCGGTTCGAACTCGGTGGTGGTCAAATCGGTAGCGCCCGAGACGACGGTCGTCGGGGTGCCGGGCCATGTCGTGGAGCCGCCGGCGACCGACGAGGCCGACAAACGGCGGGCGGTGACCGCCGAGTGCGTCGGCTTCGACGCCTACGGCACCACCCGGGATGCCCCGGATCCGGTCGCCAACGCGATCAATCTGATGCTGGATCACATCCATGTCCTCGACCGACGCATCGAGGCCCTCTCCCAGGTTCTGGAGAAACAGGGGATCAGCGGGCATTTCGATCACCTGCCGGACTTACGGGCGTGCGCGGTCCATTCCGCGCGGGACGAGGCAAAGACCGGGCGGGGAGCGAACGGATCGCAACGGGCGGACACCGACGGATCGTCCTGATCCGCTCGAACGATGACCTGCTCGGTCATTGCGGCCATACCAGCCCTGATGACCGAAGCGCGCGCACCGTTCCTGTGTGCAAACAGACAGGTCCGACCCGCCGAGTGCCGCTACCTTGTCTCCTTCAAGGCAGCGGCCATTCGGGTTTTATGGGATCCTCACTCCTCACCGATTCGTCGTCCGGTGACTGCCGCAAGGGTTTCTTTATCCAGCGTCCCCTGGGACCCGGTCCCCGCCGAGAATGCCGGCGACACGGATTCCTCCACCGATGTCCCCGCCAGTTCCACGGGATCCTCGAACACCTTCCCGGACATGACGATCGCGATCGTGGAAAGCGCCAGGAACATAAAGGCGATCCCACCGAGGACAGTGGTCAGAATGCGTTTCAGGTCTGCTTCCATTGGTGGCTCCTGAGGTGGTTGCTGTTTTGTTATCTCGATACCACGTCGGGTATCGACTATACCTCCCCCACTTGTCCTACTCGGGTCCGGAGCGGACCCTCGTTTTCCAGGTCCCCCTCCCATGGCCGATCCTCGACCAGGCTCCCGACCGCTCGACCGTCCCCCCCGCGGAGAATCCGGTGTCGCCCGTTGCGACATCCTCCTGCGCCTCCGGGACGGCGATGCGAGCCGGGCGGACCTTCTCGCCGTGGCGCCGGTTTTCGTTCCCAAAGCCACGTCCACCCTCATGGTGTCTCCCCCATAGACCACGGTATGCCCGCCGAGTTCATCGCGGATGGACCAGGAAATGGTAGTGGTAAATTTTGGGACCTATATACGTGACTAGCCACAGTGAGTGGTAACCGTTCAGCCCCCTCTTTAGTTTTGCCGTCCCTGGCGCCT
>JAIZWN010000442.1 GCA_020443945.1 Candidatus Thiosymbion ectosymbiont of Robbea hypermnestra
CTGTGATGCTTGAATCCGCAGATTACGCAGATTCTCGCCGATGAAAAAACGCAGTAATCCGTGAAAATCGGCGTAATCCGCGGACAACCATGATGGTGAGGGAAGGTCTCTACGCCAAATCCCGTAAACCACAAATCTAAGACACTGCCCTACACGGGCTGTTTGGCCGATGGTTTATATGCGCTCGCTTTGACCGGCGGGCGAATCGCGGGTCGATCTGTGGTAAAAAGGGGCGACATTTTCAACCCGAGTCAGGTGCCTTATGTCGGATACGAAAAATTCACTCCTCGATGCCCACTGCGAGGTGTGCCGGGTGGGCGCGCCCGCGGTGACCGATGAGGAGATCGAGCAGCAGCGACCGCTCGTCCCCGAGTGGCGGGTGATCGAGGATCGAGGCGTCAGGAAACTGACACGTACCTATGAGACGACCGATTACCGGCACAGCCTCGCCCTGGTCGACGCGGTCGGGGGGCTTGCCGAGTCGGAGGGACATCACCCGGTCATGCTGGTCGAGTACGCCCGGGTGACCGTCTGGTGGTGGACCCACAAGATCCATGATCTGCATCGGAACGATTTCATCATGGCCGCCAAGTGTGATCGCAGCTTCGCGGAGCTGGCTTGAAAGTCGAGTGAGGGTCGAGAAGGTCCGAAGGTTTCCACGACGCTGTAGTCCATGGAGAACGCGGAGGGATAGTGGGTGGATCCTGTGTGATGTTCAACGTTTGTTCTCACACAAAGCCACAAAGACACGAAGAATTTTGCCAGGCCGTCGCCGATCATCCGCGCGAGTTTCATCGCAGGCGCACAGACCACGGTCGTCTCCCTTTCATCTTTATCTTCTTTTGTGTCTCGGTGTCTTTGTGTGATGTTCAACGTTACTCAGGGAGACACCTGATCACTTGAAAATTTACCACTACCCGCGGAGGAAAACACCGGAAAATCCCGTAGGGTGGGCAGTGAGCGAAGCGAACCGCATCGATTGCCTGTCGGCTCACCTGTTTTTGCCATCCATGGCTCCTGGATTCCGGCAATCCCTGCCGGAATGACGAGGTGGGGGCTGAACGATTACGACTCAGGAGTTAGCAGTGGCTGGGAAACCGGAAGGCTTTCTTACGTTTCAGGCGCTCATCTTTGCCTTGGAGCGTTTTTGGTCCGAACGGGGTTGCGTCGTTCTGCAGCCCTATGACATGGAGGTGGGGGCCGGCACCTTTCACCCGGCCACCTTTCTGCGTTCGATCGGCCCGGAGCCCTGGCGGAGCGCCTATGTGCAGCCCTCGCGGCGTCCCACCGACGGCCGCTACGGGAAGAACCCGAACCGCTTGCAGCATTATTATCAGTACCAGGTCGTCCTGAAGCCCTCGCCTCTGGACATTCAGGACCAGTATCTGGATTCGCTCCGCGGCCTGGGTATCGACCCTTTGGTGCATGATATCCGTTTTGTGGAGGATAACTGGGAGTCGCCGTCCCTGGGGGCCTGGGGGCTCGGGTGGGAGGTCTGGCTCAACGGCATGGAGGTGACCCAGTTCACCTATTTCCAACAGGTCGGTGGGCTCGATTGCCGGCCGGTGACGGGGGAGATCACCTACGGCCTCGAACGCATCGCCATGTACCTGCAAGGGGTGGAGAGTGTGTTCGACCTGGTGTGGGCCGAGACCGACGGCCGCCCGGTGACCTATGGGGATGTCTACCGCCAGAACGAGGTCGAGCAGTCGGCCTATAACTTCGAGCATGCCGATATCGATGCCCTGTTCCGGCAGTTCGCCACCTGCGAGGAGCAGAGCCAATACCTGATCGACCAGGCGCTGCCGCTGCCCGCCTATGAGCAGGTGCTCAAGGCGTCCCACCTCTTCAATCTGCTGGATGCGCGCAATGCGATCTCCGTGACCGAGCGGCAGCGTTTTATTCTGCGCATGCGCACGCTCGCGCGGGCGGTCGCCCAGGCCTATTACGAGCGACGGGAGGCCCTCGGCTTCCCCATGGCGCGGCGGAGCTGAGCGGCGGAGGCGACGATGGAAGAAATGCGTGACCTGTTGGTGGAGATCGGCACCGAGGAGCTGCCCCCGAAGTCCCTGCCGGCACTGTCGGATGCCTTCGCGCGGGGGTTCCGGGAGCAGCTGGAGACCCGGCGTCTGGGGTTCTCCTCGCTCGAATTCTTCGCGACGCCGAGACGCCTGGGGCTGCTGATTCGCGATCTGGCGGTACGCCAACCGGACCGGGAGGTGGTGCGCAAGGGCCCGGCCCTGCAGGCGGCGTTCGACGCCCAGGGCCAACCCACCAAGGCGGCCCTCGGTTTCGCCCGTTCCTGCGGCGTTTCGGTGCCCGAGCTACAGCGGGAGGAAACCCCCAAGGGCGCCTGGCTGCTGTTCCGCCAGACCCAGCCGGGCCACGATACCCGGGAGCTGATTCCCGAGATGACGGCGAAAGCGCTGGAGACCCTCCCCATTCCCAAACGCATGCGTTGGGGCGCGGGGGACGAGGAATTCATCCGCCCGGTCCATTGGATCACCATCGTCTTCGGTGAGGAGCCCGTAGCGGGGCGGTTATTCGGCATCGATGCCGGCGGCTCGAGTCGAGGCCATCGCTTCCACTCCCCGGCGGCCCTTCCTATTTCCCCGGCCTCCGACTATGCCGGGCTTCTCCGTACCCAGGGCCGGGTCGAGCCGAGCTTTCACAAGCGCCGGGAGATGATCCGCGAGCAGGTGCGGACCCTGGCCGAAGAAGTCGGCGGCCAGGCCATCCTGGAAGACGACCTGCTCGACGAGGTCACCGCGCTCTGCGAGTGGCCCCGCGCCATCCTGGGCGCCTTCGATCCGGGCTTCCTGGAAATGCCGTCGGAGGTCCTCATCGAGACCATGCAGAAGCACCAGAAGTACTTCCCCCTGGTCTCCGCCGCCGGCGCGCTGCTGCCCAACTTCATCACCGTCAGCAACCTCCAAAGCCGGGACCCCGACCAGATCCGGGCCGGCAACGAGCGGGTTATCCGGCCTCGCTTCGCGGACGCCGCCTTCTTCTGGGAACAGGACCTCAAGCAACCCCTGGAGGATTTCCGGCCGCGGCTGGAACAGGTCGTCTTCCAGGAAAGGCTCGGGACCCTGGCGGAAAAAACGGCGCGTCTCGAACGGCTCTCCCGGCGGATCGCGGAGCTCCTGGGCCTGGACCAAGCGCTGGCCGCCAGGTCCGCCCGGCTCGCCAAGTGCGACCTGGCGACGCAGATGGTCTCCGAGTTTCCCGGCCTGCAGGGCACCATGGGACGCTACTATGCCCACAAGGCCGGGGAGGACCCCCGCGTAGCCTCCGCCCTGGAACAACAATACCTGCCGCGTCATGCCGGCGACCGGCTCCCGGAAGCGGACTGCGGGCGGATTCTCTCGCTGGCCGACAAACTGGACACGCTGGTGGGCATCTTCGCCATCGGCCAGCGCCCGACGGGCGTCAAGGACCCCTACGCACTGCGTCGCGCCGCAATCGGTCTGCTGCGCATCCTCATCGAAACCCCCTTGCCGCTCGATCTCAAAGCGCTCCTGGACCTCTCGGCGGAGGCGCTCAAGGACAAGGTCGATGCGGACAAGGCCGCCGGCGAGGTCTTCGCCTACTGCATGGAGCGTCTCGAAGGCTATTACCTGGACCGGGACATCGGGGCGGATATCCTGGCCTCGGTACTGGCGGTCGATCCCAGGGTGCCGAGCGACATCCACCGCCGAATCCTCGCCGTGCGGGACTTTCGGACCTTCCCCGAAGCGGAAACCCTGACGGCCGCCAACAAGCGCATCCGCAATATCCTCCACAAGCGGACCCAGGACGAAATCCCCGACCGGATCGATGCCGACCTCTTTCAGGAAGACGCGGAACGGCGCCTGGAGGCACGGACCCGCTCCCTGGCGCTCGAGATCTCCCCGCTCCTCGAGGCCCAGGACTACGCGGGCGTTCTGAAAACCCTCTCCGGACTACACGGGGAGGTTGCCGCTTTCTTCGACGAGGTCATGGTCATGGCCGAGCAGCCGGATCAAAGACGCAATCGGTTGGCGCTCCTGAAGGCCGTCGAGACCCTCTTTCGGAAGGTCGCGGACATCTCTCTTCTCAGATCATGAAGGAAAAAGGAAATGGGGTCAGGTCTTGATCCGAAAGGAAATGGGGTCAGGTCTTGATCCGTGACCCCATCTCCTGCGGCGACACTGAGAAAAATCCTGTCAATCCTGTACTATTGACTGGCAGAAATGTAGGTTGGGGTGAGCTTGCGAACCCCAACAAGTCGCTCTAAAGATGGGTTAGGAATGGGCAAAGAACAGGGGGCTGAAATGTTGACTCTTGATTTTTCAGATGAACTGCAAAGAAAGATTACCGAATTTGCAATTCGGTCAGGGCAAACTCCGGAACAGACTGTTTTGGAAACTATTGAAGAACGCATGGATCATCAGAGTGCCTGTAACGAAACAGCATACTTGATGAAATCTGAAAAGAATAAGGAAAGACTGGATCAAGCGATCAGGGATATCAGGCATGGTATCTTTGAAGAAAAAGAATTAAAAAATGATTAGTTGGCACCAAAATGCATGGGATGATTATTTATACTGGCAGCAAAAGGATAAGCATATGCTGAAGCGCGTTAATGCTTTGATAAAGGATATAGAGCGGAACCCTTTTGATGGAATAGGTAAACCAGAACAATTAAAGCACGAATGGTCTGGATTTTGGAGTAGGCGTATTAATGATGAACATCGGCTTGTATATACCTATCAAGATGGAAACGTAATTATAGCACAGTGCAGATACCACTATTAGCAATTTAAACGGGAAATGGAAAATGGTTGTAAAATACCATCCGGGGAAATTTGTTGGGCCAGTAACCAATCAGATCATTAAAAAGACCAAACAGAAAGATGTGAACAAGACTGACAAGCAACCGACATATATTCGGGAAATTGAACTCCGTTATAAAAAACGCCGGGTTAAATCCGATGCGCCCGCCAACGAGCCACTCACTGACCCTCAAAAGGTCTATGAGTTGTTCTCTGACCTTCAAAACGAAGCAAAGGAAAAGCTCATAACCATAAGTTTGGACAGCAAGGTACAGCCGTTATGCTTTGAAGTTGTTGCCATAGGCGCAATCAATTCAGTTTATGTTCGGCCAATCGAGGTATTACGCGCAGCGATACCCCTAAACCCTCATGGTATCATTGTCGTGCATAATCACCCCACGGGTGACCCGACGCCCAGTGATGAAGATGAAAGATTTACATCCAATTTGTTAATCAATACAAAATCGCTTGGGCTGGAGTTTTATGACCATATCATTATTGGGCATAATCGTTATTTCAGTTTTACCGAGGCTGGCGTAATGCAACGTTTAAAATCGAATCTTCCGGTATAGGGGGAAATGGGGTCAGGTCTTGATCCGTGACCCCTGAAAAGTCACGGATCAAGACCTGACCCCATTTTCTCACAGTTCTGGAAAATCGATGAACCACCGGCCTTTGAGGGCGGGGCGCAGCTTCCGGAACTCTTCAGGAAAGGTCCTCTTGCTGCCGGCACACTCGTCGACGCAGGCTTTACGGACCGAATCGTCGTAGCCGGTCTGTTCGGCAAGGGCAGGTTGGAAGGTCCTGTTCTTGTTCTCTCCGACGGGGCCTTCCCGCTTCCAGATATTGAAGGCCGTTTGCTTGGAAACCTGCTTGCAGAGGGCCAACACCTGTTCTCGGCTGTAATCACCGATTGCGATGTAGAAACCGAGTCGATCCAACCGCAGTTGCAAGTATAGATGAGGCGTTCCTTTTCTATATCTTCGCGCTTCGACATCGGTCACTCCATATAGATGATTTCGAACTGGTCCGGCGCCCTGGCCAAGAGCTTGAGCACATGGTCATCCTGGTGGAGATGGGTATATTCCCGATGGAAATAGTCGGTTCCCCGATCCGGGACCGTGTAGCCCGATTTCAGGAACAGCTCCCGGTAATGGGCGATGGCGGTGGACGGATCGGAGGTACGGCAGTGGCGGGTGACCATAAGGGGCTTGGGTCCATCGCCGGTACTGTAGTGATAGAGGGGCTCACGACAATAATCCAACGGCAGGCGGCGGATGATGTCTGGTACCAGGAGCCAGTATGCCGGCGAGTAGCGAGGAATGTCGCGTGATTCGTCGAAAACGAGCCCGAGGAACCACCAAGCCGCGGCGAGAATGATCAGAATGCCGGCGACAATCGATAAAAGGATTTGGTAGTGCTGTGATCTATAGGATGATAGGACAGGCAAAGCCTAGCGTGGTCTCGCGCCCCATCCTACAGATTT
>JAIZWN010000443.1 GCA_020443945.1 Candidatus Thiosymbion ectosymbiont of Robbea hypermnestra
CTGCGCTCACGCGCCTCGCGGCTGGCCACTTCTCGCCGCGCTGAGAGCGAAAAATAAGGTGAAACGGGGCACTAGTTAGAGAGATCACATACCGGGAGCGCCGGTATCCTGCCGGCTTGGCGGGCACGGCCCTGCAAGAAATCAGGGAGGTTCCACGACCCACGGACCGTGGATTTAAAAATCAATCCTGGTCGTCTTCGACGGATTCGGATGCCGGACGGTCCACCAGCTCCACATAGGCCATGGGGGCCGCGTCTCCGGCGCGAAAGCCGCACTTGAGGATTCGCAGATAGCCGCCGGGACGGGTCTGGTAACGCGGACCCAGCTCGACGAAGAGTTTGCCGACCATCTCTTTGTCGCGCAGGCGCGCAAAGGCCAGACGCCGCCGGTGCACGGAGTCGGTCTTGGCCAGGGTAATCAGGGGCTCGGCCACCCGCCGCAGCTCCTTTGCCTTGGGGAGTGTGGTCCTGACGAGCTCGTGGCGAAAAAGCGCGTTCGCCAGATTCCCGAACATGGCGCGACGGTGCGAGCTGGTACGGTTGAGATGCCTTCCGGCTTTGCGGTGACGCATGGTTCTTCTCGCATCTAGTCGACGACGAGCTCGTCGATGTTCTCCGGTGGCCAGTTCTCCAGCCGCATGCCGATGGACAACCCGCGGGTAGCCAGCACGTCTCTGATCTCGGTAAGGGATTTCTTGCCGAGGTTGGGGGTTTTGAGCAGCTCGACCTCGGTCCGCTGAATCAGGTCCCCGATCAGATAGATGTTCTCGGCCTTGAGACAGTTCGCCGAGCGCACGGTGAGTTCCAGGTCGTCTACCGGCCGCAGCAGAATCGGGTCGATCCGCGGTTGTCTGGGCTCATCCTCGGCGCCCATATCGACCGGCTGGGCACCTTCCAGGACCACGAAGCTGGAAAGCTGATCCCGCAGAATGGCCGCCGACTTTTGGATCGCTTCCTTGGGATCGATGGTGCCGTTGGTCTCCAGGTCGATGACCAGGCGATCCATATCGGTCCGTTGCTCGACCCGGGCGGACTGGACGTCGATCGCCACCCGTCGCACCGGACTGAAGGAGGCGTCCAGCGGCAGCTTGCCGATGGGACGCTTGTTTTCCGTTCCCATCTCGCGCTGGGTAACCGGCTCGTAGCCACGGCCGCGGCGCACGGTCAGGGCCATGCTGATTTCACCCTCGCCGGTGAGATTGGCGATCAACAGCTCCGGATTGGCGATCTCCGCCGTGTGGTCGAGGGCGATGTCGGCGGCGGTTACCGGACCCGGCCCCCGCTTGGAGAGGGTGAAGGTCGCCTCGTCCCTGCCCGCGAGGGAAATCGCCAGTTCCTTGAGGTTGAGCAGAATCTCCAGTACGTCTTCCTGGACGCCCTCCAGGGTCGTGTACTCGTGGAGCACGCCCTGGATCTCTACCTCCGTGACCGCGCAACCGGAAATCGAAGAGAGCAGAATACGGCGGAGCGCGTTCCCCAGGGTGTGACCGAAACCACGCTCGAGCGGCTCCAGGGAGACCCGCGCGTGACTCCGCCCGCCGTCGACCGGCTCGACCTTTACGATACGCGGCTTGAGAAAGTCGCCAATAGCATCAGCCATGCAAGACCCTCCTGCGCTTCCTTACTTGGAGTAGAGTTCCACGATCAGCGATTCGTTGATTTCCGATGGGAAATCCTCGCGGTCCGGGACGCGCTTGAAGACCCCCTTCAGCGCGTTGGTATCGACCTCGATCCAGTCCACGAATCCATATTGTTCCGCCAGGGCCATCGCGTTCTGGATGCGAACCTGTTTTCTGGCCTTTTCCCGCACCTCAATCTGGTCCGTTTCGCTGACCTGAAAGGAAGGCACGTTGATGCCTTTGCCATTGACCAGTATGCCCTTGTGGCTGACCAATTGCCGCGCCTCCGCGCGGGTGGCCCCGAATCCCATCCGGTAGACGACATTGTCGAGACGCCGTTCGAGCAGTCTCAACAGATTCTCGCCGGTGGCGCCCTTGGCGCCAGCCGCCTTCTTGTAGTAGTTGCGGAACTGCTTCTCCATAACGCCGTACATGCGGCGTACCTTCTGCTTCTCGCGCAGCTGCAGGCCATAGTCGGAGATCCGCCGCCGCCTTTCCCCGATCTGACCTGGAACCTTCTCCAGATTACATTTGGTATCCAGCGAACGCGCACGGCTTTTCAGCGAGAGATCGGTGCCCTCGCGCCGCGCCAATTTACAGGTGGGACCCGTGTACCTTGCCATATTCTTCCAGCCTGTCGAACTCTTGGGAGACTGACGGAAATCGGTTTGTGGGAACCTCGGAATCCTTCCAGGCGCCCTCAGACACGCCGCTTCTTGGGCGGACGACAACCATTGTGCGGGATGGGCGTGACATCCGTGATGCTCGCGATCTTGAAGCCGGCATTATTGAGCGCCCGCACCGCCGATTCCCTGCCGGGCCCCGGCCCCTTGACGTTGACGTCCAGGTTCTTCAGTCCGAATTCCTTGACCGCCTGACCGACCCGATCCGCCGCCACCTGAGCAGCGAACGGGGTGCTCTTGCGGGAGCCGCGAAAGCCGGAGCCGCCGGCGGTCGCCCAACCCAGGGCGTTCCCCTGCCGGTCGGTAATGGTGATGATGGTGTTATTGAAGGAGGCATGGATATGGGCAATCCCATCCGCCACCTGCTTCTTGATCTTCTTTTTGGTCCGGGTCGGTTTTGCCATTTTCTAACGTCCGCTTGAATTTTTCGTCAGGTATCTTTATGCACTGGATTGCCCGAAAAAGTACCTATAATTAGCCAAGTTGATGGGCACGCTACGCTTGGTGCCGTCTGCAAGTCATTGCGATGCAAAAACCTCCGTAGCATAACCAGAACTTCGGTACATCTTACTGGACGCTTGCTTTGCCCATCCTACATACTGCAATAATCATCCACTCGATCTTGTACGATCAATTCAATAATTGCCGTCACTTCAGCTTTCATGCCCTTCTAATTCTCTTCTCTTTATCATTGATAAAAACATCTTTAACTCTTCAGGGCTATAAACAGGTAAAGTAGAACTTTGAAAGTCTTTGGTATCTCGAGTAACGATGCCTTGCAAACCAGCCTGTTTCGCGGCTTCATGAAGTACGGCATCCTCATAGTCGTCAAACTGTAACTCGACTGCTTCGGCTAAGACGGTTCGGTTCACCGGGGCTATCTCGAATATCGACAGCAATTTCCCGATTTCTTCCTTTGCCTTTTTCCTTCCGGCAACCTTGGCAGCAAGATAAAATATCGTGGTAACCGTAGTTGCTCCGAGAAATCCTTTCAATTCCTGTTTTTCAATTTTCGATACTAATTTCGCTGCCGAATCGGAGAATGGCTTACGATCCAACATAACATCAAGTATGATGTTTGTATCAAACAGTATCTTCACAGATACTTTTCCTCCAAGTGCCTCTTATAATCGGATTCAGTCACTTGGATTCCACGTAAGGACCCTTTTAACGATCTGGCAATCGGAGAGAGTTCTTCCTTTTTCGTTTCAACCGCTTCATTGAGCAACGCAAAGTAGTCGGCAACCATTTGAGAAACGGATTTCCCTCTCTTGGATGCATATTCCTCCGCCAATTCAACCAACTGTTTTTCCAAACGAAGAGTAAGTTCTGTCTGCATTATAATCCCTTCCTACATTCCATAACCTATATACTCGTTCGATATCATACATCCCTAACGCTTGATCGGACGCCGCGGCCCTTTGCGGGTACGGGCATTGGTGCGGGTGCGTTGGCCGCGTAACGGCAAACCGCGGCGGTGCCGGATCCCCCGGTTGCAGCCGAGATCCATCAGCCGCTTGATGTTCATGGAGACCTCACGGCGCAGGTCGCCTTCCACCGTATGCCTGGTGACTTCCGAACGCAGCTTGTCGATCTCCCCCTCGGAGAGATCCTTGATCTTGGTATCGGTGGCGACGCCAGCGGCCTCGCAGATTCGCGCCGCAAGGGTACGACCGACACCATAGATGGATGTCAAGGCGATAACGGCATGCTTTCGGTCGGGGATGTTGACACCAGCGATACGGGCCATGCTCTTTTGTCTCCAAATCCGCTTAACATGCGGCCAGCTAAACTTGAATATTCTACCAAGAATATATGGATAATCAACAGAAAACCGCCAGTCGCCAGCTACCAGCCATGTAGATTCGGGTTAGAGCACACCCTCACGATGTTTCCGTTCGCCAACAAGTCCGATGCGTTCTAGTGCCCCGTTTCACCTTATCTTGCGGGTAACTCGCGTAGGATGCGGGGGTCACCTGCAATAGAAAATGAAATGGGGTACTCGCCTGACAAACCGTGTCACAGGCCAGCTATTGCTTATCTGTTGAATTCAGGGGACCTTCACTCACTCTCAGGTCGCGTATCCAGCCTGGCCTGGTGGAGCCGTGACAGGATGGAGCGCGCGTACCCCTCTGAGAGGGACCGATGGAGAACAGGGTTGGCCAACTCGAAGATCACTTCTCGCAAAAAGTCCTCATCCCGTTCTTCCATGCCGATGTCTTCTCGCCCTTCGATAGCATCAGCCCATGTTTCAACCAGATTTGCGGTTAGCTGACCGGCTAAATAGCGTCGGAGTACATCTTCAATGTGATCTAGTTTCAGTATGCTCAACTCTTGATCGCTATCCCATCCGAAACGAGCTAATGCTTTTAATGTTGTTTCGATTGGCAACGACAGAACGAGCAACTGCGTGAGGAGGGTCTTTCGAGTATCGTTCTCCACGTGCATCCCTTTTTGTTTAAAATTTCTGCTTGATATGAACAATCTTGTTATATGGATCAATAGTTGTTTTTGTATATCCAGTAGTATTCCCTGCCTAAGTTGTCTCGGATGAATACCCCGAGACGCCTACGAAAGCCTTGACGCTCAATATTCGTGAGCACTGCCATCTGTTCTTTACGAATGATTAACATAGCTCAACCGCAGATTCTATGACATCACCTCTCACAAGTCTCCCTGTCCCGGGGATAGCTACAGGCAGGCGTTCACCGCATCTTACCCCTGGCGCTGCTTGTGGCGCGGGTCCTTGCAGATCACGCGCACCACGCCGTTACGGCGGATGATTTTGCAGTTGCGGCATACCTTCTTTACCGAAGCCCTGACTTTCATTGCTTCACTCCAATCCCGAATTTGTACAAGAGCCTACCATCGACGTTTTTTCTCACACAAAGCCACAAAGACGCGAAGAACGCTTCTCGATTGCCGTTGATAACCCGCGGGACTTCCATCTCAGGCAAAGATACGACGCTGTTACCACCGTCGTTCCCATTTAATCCTCAGTATCCCTTTGTGGCTTTGTGCCTTTGTGTGATGTTCTTACCGGATGTTCTTACCGGGGCATCAGCGGATCATGCCGCCGCCGGGCGCCTTGAGGTTGGCCTTTTTCATCAGGCCCTCGTACTGGTGCGACATCAGGTGTGCCTGGATCTGGGCCATGAAGTCCATGACGACCACCACTACGATCAACAGGGAGGTGCCCCCGAAATAGAAGGGCACGTTCCAACCCACGATCAGGAACTCCGGCAGCAAACAGACGGCGGTGATGTAGATGGCGCCGGCCGCGGTCAGCCGCGTCATCACGGTGTCGATGTAGCGCGCCGTCTGTTCGCCCGGTCGAATGCCGGGGATGAAGGCCCCGGACCGCTTGAGGTTGTCCGCCGTTTCCTTGGCGTTGAACACCAGCGCCGTGTAGAAGAAGCAGAAGAAGATGATGGCCAGGGCATAGAAGATGACGTACACCGGCTCGCCGGGGGAGAGCTTGCTGGTGATCTCGGCCAGCCAGCGGAAGTCCTCGGATTGGCCGAACCATTGCCCCAGGGTGCCGGGAAACAGGATGATGCTGGAGGCGAAGATGGGGGGGATCACGCCCGCCATGTTCAATTTTAAGGGCAGATGGGTGCTCTGGGCGGCCATGAGCCGGCGCCCTTGCTGGCGACGCGCGTAGTTGACCGTGATCCGGCGCTGACCGCGCTCGACGAAGACGACGAAGGCGGTCACCCCCAGGGCCAGCACGAAGAGGGCGAGCACCGCCAGCGCGTTCATTTCCCCGGTACGCACCAGCTCCAGGGTACCGCCGATGGCCGAGGGTAGTCCGGCGACGATACCGGCGAAGATGATGAGCGAGATGCCGTTGCCGACGCCTCGCTCCGTGATTTGCTCGCCGAGCCACATCAGGAACATGGTGCCGGTGACCAGGGAGATGGTCGCCGTGAATACGAATCCGTAGCCGGAGGTGACGACGATGGCCGAGCCCCCCGCGGTCTGGCCCTGCAGGGCGATGGAGATACCGATGGCCTGGAAGGTGGCCAGAACCACGGTGCCGTAACGGGTATATTGGGTGATCTTGCGCCGTCCGGCCTCGCCTTCCTTCTTGAGCTGCTCCAGCTTGGGCATCACTGCCGTCATCAGCTGCATGATGATGGAGGCCGAGATGTAGGGCATGATGCCCAGCGCGAACAGGCTGGCGCGCTCCAGGGCGCCGCCCGAGAACATGTTGAACATGTCCAGGATCGAGCCCTGGTTCTGGTCGAACAGATAGGCCAGGGCCTCCGGGTTGACGCCGGGCACCGGAATGAAGGTGCCGATGCGATACACCAGCAGGGCGCCGAGCACGAACAGCAGCCGCTGGCGCAGCTCCGTGAGCCGCCCCATGCCGCCGAGCGCGCCGAGCATGGCCGAGCTGTCTTTAGCCATCAGAGGTATCGTCTTAAGCCTTGTGAAAGGATTCGGAACCAGGGGTTATTGACACAATCGTCGTGCCAACCGCCAATAGGACAGGATTAACAAGATTTCCAGGATTAACAGGATTATTTTTTGAATAACAGATTGTTTTGTTATTAATCTGTGAGAATCGGCGTAATCCGCGGATAGATCGAAGCGACCGGATTATTTTTCCTATACTCAATCCGAACCTTGGCGGTTTCGCTGCTTACCGCCAGTCAACGCAAATCGGTTGGGGTTGACTCGATTGCAGTTATGGGGAAGATCCTTTTTCAGTCGTAAATGAACGAATTCGGGATCGATTCAATTTGCGTCCATTTGCGGCAAAAAAATGTCAACAGGCCCTAAGTTGATGTGGTCTTCGGCTCGTTCTTCGGTGCTTCCTCGATCCTGCCGCCCGCCGCCTCAATGGCGGCCCGCGCGCCCTTGGTGACCACCAGACCCCGCACCGTCAGAGCGCGATCCAGGTCACCGGCGGCGATGATCTTGACGCGCCGGGTCTTGGCCGAGATCAGCGCCGCCTTCCGCAGGGCCGCAAGATCTACCAGATCGCCAGCGACCCGCGCCAGCTCATGCAGCCGGATTTCATCCTTGACCCGCGCCTTGCGCGAGCGAAACCCCACCTTGGGCAGACGGCGTTGCAAGGGCATCTGGCCGCCCTCGAAACCCGCCTTGAGCCCAGCACCGGAACGGGATTTCTGGCCCTTGTGACCACGCCCGCAGGTCTTGCCGTGGCCGCTGCCGATCCCGCGACCGACGCGCTTGGCGGTACGCCGGCTGCCCGGCGCGGGCTGAATGTCATTAAGGCGCATCGGACGCTTCCTCCACCACCTTGACCATATAGGCGACCTTGTTCACCATGCCGCGCGTCGCCGGCGTATCCTCGACCGCCACCACCTGATGCATCCGCCGCAGCCCGAGGCCACGCACGCAGGCCCGATGTGTCGCCAGGCGACCGCCGAGGCCACGCACCAGGGTGACCTTCATCATCTTCTTGTCCGTCATCGCCTACCCCAGAATCTCTTCGACCGTCTTGCCGCGCTTCGCGGCCACGGTTTCGGCATCCGCCATCATCCGCAGGCCCTCGATGGTGGCCTGGACCACATTGATCGGATTGTTGGTGCCGATACACTTGGCCAGCACATTCTGCACGCCAAGCACCTCGAACACCGCGCGCATGGCCCCCCCCGCGATGATGCCGGTACCCTCGGAGGCAGGCTTCATGAACACCCGCGCCGCGCCATGACGGCCGACCATGGGGTATTGCAGGGTCGTGCCCTTGAGCTTGACCTCGACCATATTCTTGCGCGCGCCCTCCATGGCCTTCTGGATAGCCACCGGAACCTCGCGCGCCTTCCCGGTGCCGTAACCGACGCTACCCTTGCCGTCGCCCACCACCGTCAGGGCCGAGAAACCGAACTGACGACCGCCCTTGACCACCTTGGCGACGCGGTTTACCGCCACCAGCTTTTCGAGTAAGCCGTCGCCTTCCGGCTTGGGATTGAAATTCGACATGGTTCAGCCCCTAGAATTGCAGCCCGTGTTCCCGCGCCGCCTCGGCCAGGGCCTTGACGCGACCATGGTAGCGGAAGCCGGAACGATCGAACGCTACCTTCTCGATCCCCGCCGATTTGGCGCGCTCGGCAATGGTCCTACCGACGACCGCGGCGGCCGCCGCATTGCCCGCGTGCCCCTCGCCCGACCGGCGGTATTCCTTGTCGAGGGTGGAGGCGCTGGCAACCACCCGGCTGCCGTCCGGCTCTATGACCTGCGCATAGATATGGCGGGGGGTCCGAAAGACGCAGAGACGATAGGCGCCCAGCTCCCGAATCTTGGCACGGGCACGCGCGGCGCGGCGCATGCGGGCCTGTTTCTTATCCATCCCGTACCCCTTACTTCTTCTTCGCTTCTTTGCGCAGGACCTGCTCATCCGCATAACGCACGCCCTTGCCCTTGTAAGGCTCCGGCGGACGAAAGCCGCGGATCTCGGAGGCCACCTGGCCCACCAGCTGCTTATCGGCGCCGCTCACGACGATCTCCGTAGGGGACGGGGTAACAATCTCCACCCCCTCGGGCACCGGATAATCGATGGGGTGCGAAAAGCCCAGGCTCAGATTCAGGGTCTTCCCCTTCGCCTGCGCCCGATAGCCGACACCGACCAGGGCCAGCTTGCGCTCGAAGCCGCTCCCACAGCCCATGACCATATTATTGACCAGGGCCCGGGTGGTCCCCGCCAAGGCCCAAGCCTCCTTGGTCTCATCCACCGGATTCACCTTCAGCGCGCCCTCATCCTGCGCGACCCTGACCTTGGGGTGTACGCGCCAGGACAAATTGCCCTTGCCCCCCTTGACCTTGACCTCCTGCCCGGAAATCTCCACCGCAACCCCCTTGGGGACAGTAACAGGCGCCTTGGCTATACGTGACATCGCTCGCCTCCTTTACCGTCAGGCGACATAGGCGAGGATCTCGCCACCGTGCCCGGCCGCGCGGGCCGCCCGGTCGGACATGAGCCCCTTGGACGTGGATACGATGGCAACGCCCAAACCACCCATGACCTGTGGCAACTCGTCCTTACCCCGGTAAATACGCAGCCCCGGACGGGAGACGCGCTTGAGAAGCTCGATCACCGGCTTACCCCGGTAGTATTTGAGCTTGATGAGCAACTGCGGTTTTTTACCCTCCGACTCGATACTCACCTCGTCGAGGTAACCCTCCTCCTTGAGCAGATTGGCAATCGCCACCTTCTGCCTGGATGCGGGCATGGCGATGGTAATCTTTCCACGCGCCTGCCCGTTGCGGATGCGGGTCAGCATATCCGCGATGGGATCCGACATACTCATGGGCAATTCCTCGGGTCAGACCGCCCTTGCGACGCGATACCCATTGTCTGAATTTTCAGCCGCAAATCAACGCACATTCTACTTTGTCACATTACGGAGTAGCCCACTGATCCATATGGTGAAAACAGCAAAATCTTCCAAAATTAAACAGTTGGGCCAAACGTGACAAAGTAGAATCAGTGTTCATTAGAACTATGATATTAAAATACCGATCAATATCGAAAAGACCCTCTCTAAATCTCCTGGTATCGTAAAACTGTTAATATCCTTTGTAATATGTCGTTGTTTTCTTTCAAGAACACCAAATCTCCAAACATCACCTATAGTGATGGCACCGTACAATCTATCATTATCATTGCCTTCTTCATACTTGTCTAAAGCTATCAGCTCCGCTGATAACTGATTAAATCCTTTATCCAAGTCGCCTTTTTTCGCTTCAATCACGATCAATTCTTGTTTTAGCCGTATCAAGTAATCCAACGAACCGCTTAATCTGCTATCGATTTCTATTGCATACTCCACGTTTATTTTTGATTCCGTATTTCTGGCAATCTCTACTAAAATCGGTGCTATTAAAAAATCCCTCTTGGCAATTTCAGAATTTATAGTGATTCTGGGAAGAATCGTATAAAAAGTATCCTGAAGTTTTCTGATATCATCATATTCGTAATCGTCAGATTGCGGAAGATTCACTACTTCGTGAGAAAAAGAATACCCTAATTCTTCAACTATTTCCTCGGTAGGGTTGTTCAACTCAAAATAATCGCTGAACGTGTACTTTTTTCCTTCTATTAAAATTGATTTTTTCATTTTCACTCACAATCAGTAAACCTCATTTCTGTTTTTTGGGAAAGCTGATTTACGCTACCGGGTAAGGCCCGGCAGCAACAAGCTTTTTTCGTTTTGAATCGACACTGAGATTAAGCCCTTCCAGCGATCTTGCCCCTAATAGCTCCAAATCTTCTTTTTGCGCAAATACGACTTCGTCTACAGTAAATGACTTGTTGATCCTGATAATCATAAAACCGATATTTCTAGTAATTAATTGTCCATTTGCCATCCTGAATGGGACATCTTTTTTCATTGGGGTTATGCCAATTCTTGATAATTTTGTTTCTCGAATCCATGTGTGTTCCGCTCCAGTATCGACAAGCAGCTTATTGATTTTTATAAACTTACTGCTATTTTGGTGGTTTTCAATTTGACAACCAACGTGAAAAGTACCCATTTTAATTTCCTAACTCTATTTGACTAACCCCTTTAAAAACATAAGAGTTAATTTTCGGTCAAGCCCTCTACTGCAATGGGGGTTCCTAGACAGCCTCTTAAAATTCTGGCGGGATGCCCTACGCTTTCCCGCCCTACGGTCTATTATCCAACATCCCAAATCCAAGGAAACCAAATAGGCTCCACGTAGATTTCTTTTTCAGGAGATATAGCCCCATACTCTGAATTGCTCCTGCAAGTCCGGATCATCCATAAAAGTAACATAGAAGAGATATTCCGCCGCCAAATCCAACTCATTAGACCAGACAAGGGTACTGTGCTCCACTTTAAAGCCCCTGAAGTTTTCCTTCTCTCTCAACCTTGAAAAGACTAGCCTATCATCATTGAACACCGTCTGTTCTAGATCAGCAATTCCACTTTTCCCATCGTTGAATACGAGATGGATCCTATAGTCATCCAGATACTCTGCTTCGTTTACCTCCAGCATTCTGAATCCCCTTATACCAACGGTTCGATTTTATGGAATTTTCCCGTTTCCTGAATGCTGTTCCAGTTCTCCAATAATTCATCCTGGTGCTCTTGTGCCCATTCAACCACAAGGCTCACAGTGAGACAACACCAGCTAAGATTGCTCCGACCATCCACTTGAGGACTCGAAGATCACTGTCTATACGATTAAAACGCGACTTGTAATCAGCAAGTGCTCTTGCCGCTGTCTTTGCCTTTTCGTCATCCGCACCGGCAGAAACAAATACCTCGTACATCTCAGTGATCATTGTTGAAATCTTCTTTCCCTTATTGTTTAGCTGATACTTATATTGCCTGCCGCAATAAATGGGCCGGCAGCGACAAGCTTTTTATTCCTGGAATCTACCTTCATATTTAAACCTTCCAAAGTACGTGCACCTAATAACTGAAGATCACCTTGTTGGGCGAAAACCACCTCATCCGTTGTAAATTCTTTGCCAACGCGAACAATAGCAAAGCCTACTGAACGAGTGATTTCCTGACCATTGGCCATTTTAAACCTTAAATCGTTCTTTTCCGTATCTATTCCGATTTTTTCTAAATGCTGACAATTAACCCACGTGAGCTCACTTCCTGTGTCAACCAATATCTTGGGAATACGTACTGTACGCTTCCTAATCTTGTTGGTTTTCAATAAGACAACCCACACTAAACAATCCCATTTTTTCCTCCATTTTTTCGCATTTTTGCAAACCTTACGATTTTTCCTTTTATTGAACAGGTCTTCGAGATTGGATTGTTTAAGGGACCTTCTCCGATTAGGCAGCCATCCGTGTGGCTACATCGGCGATCGATTCTACGGCCTGTAACTCATTGTTTGGGCCGAATTCAACGGCATTCAGTTGTTGAAGAAAATGTGGTAATGAGGCTCGATCGGTGCCGGGAAGAAGCACGGGAATCACGCGTTGTCTGGATTGGCCTACAGCGGACCGCAACGCCATTCCGAGTTCCACGTTCTGCCATGGAGACGCCGTAGCATTTGGAGACAGGATGAGCAAAAACACAGAGGCGTGATCCAGTGCGGTTTCAGTTGCCTCTTGCCAGTCCTGACCAGGAGCAATCTCACGATCGGTCCATACATCAAGGCCTTCGCCCTTGAGTTTGTCGACGAGCTGCTCCACACGTTCATGGTCCTGGTACGAGTATGAAACAAACACTGTCGGGTGCGTTCCTTCAGACATCTGCAACCTCCCTTTTTGCGACACGCTTTTTGAGCTGTTCAAAGTAACCATCAAGCCGATTGATCTCGACAAGCTCAATACGCTTCAGGAGTGCTGGAATTCGCTTATCCGTCGATATGTCTTCCGGAGTCAATCCATAAAGTATCCCGACAATTCGTTTTCGGTCCCGAAGAAATAAACCGATTTCCATCCATATGTATGGTCGATCGGTAGCCCACGGAGTCAACAGCACTAAGAGTTCCGTTGACTCTTCAGCGGCTGCAATAATTTCGTGTTCGAAATCATCTCCATATGCGATATCGGACTCGTCAAGAAACGTGCCGGCCTCACACGATGACACGTGCATAGCGACCTGTTTGGCAACCCAGGTATCTACCGAAGAATGCGAGATAAAAACCTGTGGAGTCAGACCCGATGCATCCACGTCACAATCATCCATAGTTTTGAAAAGACTGGTCTTGAGAACAGATTCCGATCGTTCTATTTATTTTGGCTCTTTATGGATTCCGGACTGGTAGGATATCTTGCGCAAATTCACCTTCTCAGCAAGCCAGCGGGGAATTGCATAACTTGCTGTTGTTGTTGATAAAAAATGGCCTGTTCTGTCATCAATCAGAGGGGTACGGAACACCGTCCTTTTCGATCAGTCTGGAATCCATAAAGAGCCTTCATCTTTTTACCCTCTTAAGATTATGACGGAATGCGCTACACTTTCCCGCCCTACGGTCCTACGCGAGCTTTTACAGTCTCTGGAGCATGGAAGCCAGAGAATGAATGATTAGTCAAAACCAGCATTCCTCCAGGCTTGTTTCCAGCCTTTCCCCAATCCTTTATATATTTCCTTAGCAATTTTAGTTGCATACGCAATTGGTATAGCAATTACATAACCGGCCAATTGTGCGAATTCCCGAAATGCAGACCCTATATAATCAGCAAGTGATTTTTCTGACTGAGCTACAATTTTTAGTTCTGAGCCATCCATAGATTCAATTTGCGTAACCAATCTTTGACGAAATCTTGTCAACTTCAGATTGCGGAATATCATCAATTTGATCATACATTATCAAAACCTCAATCAAGATTAAAAGACTTTTTAATCCACTCTGTAAGAGCACTTTTGTCCTTCACTAATTCATCATATTCTTGATCACTCAATTGGCGAAGCCTGCGTTCAATACCTTGATTGGACGGAGATAGTTTATTTCCAGTGTACATGTCTTTATTTGGACGTCTTTCAACTGGTAACAATTCAGGATCAACTAATTCAAAATAATCAGCTAATGCCTTTCTTGAAGATAAGACCCACTGTCTTTTATGTGACACCCCATCCAACATGGATGCAAACAACTGAGGGAGGTTATACCTTTTTTGAGATGAATACCCTACAATCTGGCCATGCCAATTGGGAACAGCGTCTTTCATCTTGTTTTGTATATCGTACAGTCTTGCTTTTATATTTATTTCTTGCTCTTCACTTGGAAGATTTGCCCTAGATATCCATGCCTCTGCGCCAGGATGTACTAAATCAATTTTATTTACAGCAAAGACCATTCTGCTAACTATTTCTGAATTGATAGATGATATTTCATTAGCCAACAGCTTTTGTATATTTGCGATTGCTCGATTCTGAGCATCGAATATCCATAAAGCAACATCACATTCTTTTAATACTTTTTCATAAGTCGACAAATGCCGTGATTGTGAGCTTATGCTTTCACTCAAGCCAGGCATGTCATAGACAACTATTGAGCCCTTATCTCCTTTCAGGAGAATGGCAGATTCTTGTTGTGTACATGCTTCTGTATGGCTAACATCTTGTCCAGCATTAAATAATGCATTTAACGTCAAAGATTTCCCAACACCTGACTCCCCAATAATTGCTATTGTTGGAGGTGGTTCTTTGCGAACTTTCTCTTTGACTTTAGCCCCAATACCCTCAAACTCATCTTGCGGGATATCAGGGTTTAATTCACGAATACCACGAATCATTGAACTCATTATGTCATTAATATTCATTACAAACCTCCACAACGATCGTTATCGTTAGTCATTATTGCCTGGCTAGTTGTCCTTTTTGGCTTTAATCCATCTGCATTTATTGGCATTCATTGACGACTGAAAAATACTTCCTAATTGTATGTGTGATTACCAAGGGTCTTTTAGTTTCATGTACTTGCTTAATAAATGATGCTACTCCAGACCGAAATTCAGACATTGATCGAAGGCAATTTCCCTTCCGCCATTCCTAATATATCAATGGAAACCGATTTTTTATGACGCCCACTTCATTTCAAGTTTGCGGTGACGAACAGCACAATCCCTTAGATAAAGATTGATTAGTATTTGATAAGGGACTCCTGTTTCTTCCGACATGGATTTGAAATAATCGACCGACTCACAGTCAAGCCGAATTGTCACAGGCTGCTTTAGATATTTAATGTAAGGATTTCTTCTACCTTCCATTTTAGAGAAATCATAGTGATCTTTCATTTTCTTTCATCCCAATATACTTGCTCTTCATCCTTATCGGCTTTTCTGGACGAGATAATCCTTACTACCGTTTCTTCTTCTCTAAAACAATGACATACGACAATAGTATTCAACTTAAAGCTTATGCCCAACAGAATAAACCGATTTTCACTTTCAGAGTGATCCGGATCATAATATTGAATTGCGTACTCGTCATAAAATACTGTTTTCGCTTCTTCAAACGTAACACCATGCTTTTCGGCATTTGTTTTGGCCTTTTTACTGTCCCACTCGAACTTAAGATGCTTCATATACTCTGATGCTTCGCATCACCGATAGCAAAAAGAATAGTAACAAAGGATCGGCACCTTTATCAGCGAAATAACTTTGTCTATGACTTTTAGAAATGTTCCCATCTTTATTCCTCGTCTCAAGTGGTTGAAAACACTTACCAACTGGCCTTGACGAGACCCGGCACGTCTCCGCGCATGGTGGCCTCGCGCAACTTGTTGCGGCTCAGGCCAAACTTGCGGTAAACGGCATGGGGACGACCGCTCACCCGGCAACGCCGTTGCCGACGGCAAGGGCTAGCGTCCCGCGGTAGCTTCTGCAGCTTGGCAATCGCCTCCTCCAGCTCCTCACGGTCCATGCTACGGTCGTTGACCACGGCCTTCAGCGCCGCGCGCTTGGCCGCATATTTGGCCGCGATCCTGGCGCGCTTGGCCTCCCGCGCCATCATGCTCTTTTTCGCCATCTTCGGGTCCTTTAGGTCCGGAAGGGAAACTTGAAGGCCTCGAGCAGCGCCCGTCCCTCTTCATCCGTGGGTGCGCTCGTGGTGATGGTAATATCCAGACCGCGCAGAGCATCGATCTTGTCGTAATCGATCTCTGGAAACACGATCTGCTCCTTCATGCCCATACTGTAGTTGCCACGCCCATCGAATGCCTTGGCGCTCAGGCCCCGGAAATCGCGGATGCGTGGGATTGCAATATTGATCAGTCGGTCGAGAAACTCGTACATACGCTCACGTCGCAAGGTGACCTTGCAGCCGACCGCCCACCCCTCGCGAATCTTGAACGCGGCCACCGATTTGCGCGCCTTGGTCACAATGGGCTTCTGACCGGCGATCAGACGCAGATCCGCGACCGCATTCTCCATGACCTTCTTGTCGGCGATGGCCTCACCCACGCCCATATTGAGGCTGATCTTCTCGATCCGCGGCACCTGCATGACGGTGCGGTAGCCGAATTTCTCCATGAGCCGGCCGACCACGTCCTCACGATACGTTGTCTGTAATCTGGACATGACCACTCGCCTCAAGCGTCGACGACTTCGCCGTTGGATTTGAACACCCGCACCTTGCGACCATCCTCGAGGCGCTTGAAGCCTACCCGATCCGGCCCATCCCTCTCCTGGTTGTAGAGACCCAGGTTCGACACATGCAGGGGCATCTCCTTGTCGATAATGCCGCCGGGCAGATTGCGCTGGGGGTTGGGCTTCTGATGCTTCCTGACCATATTGATGTTTTCGACGACAACCCGATTTTCGTCGAGTATCCGCAGCACGGACCCGAGCTTCCCTTTATCCTTGCCGGTGAGGACGATGACCTCATCGCCTTTTCTGATCTTTCGCATGGGTCAATCCTAACGTTTAGTGAGCCAGCGGAGGCTGTCAGCGCCCTGATATAGCCGTGCCGAAGTTGGGAATTTTTTTTTGCCGCAAAGGCAAACGCGAATCAACGCAAATCGGTCGCAAAAGATCATATTATCTTTTTCGTCCGCAGATTATGCAGATTTTCACGGATCGTTCCGTTTTTAATCCGCGTAATCCGTGGATAGATTAAAGCTATCGGATCATTTTTTCACAAGCTTTCCGAATTTATTACAAAACCACTTGATCGCCTCGGGTGAAATATCGATGGCATTTTCGTTGTATTCCCCGGTATCGGAATCGAACCAGGTCAAGTTGTATCTTCCCACTACCTGACTAAAACGCTCCCTGTTCAGAAGCGGTCGAAAGGCTTCACCCGAACCCTCCTCCCTCAATAGAGGGAGAAAGTCTAGCTCATAGACGGATACATCTTTACTTTCTTCAAACCAGATTTCGAGCTTGTACTCACCGAGATGTTCGACCTTGAGAATACCTTTTTCCGGTATACAGCTCGGTGAATCCAGATATGTTTCCAGCTCACTCCACATGATAACACCTCAGCCTACAATTTTTACTGGGAGGTGCTTCCGGGCATTATTCCATTGAATCAACAGATCCTCTTCATGCACTTCGACCCACGCTTCAATAAGCCTTTTCAGCTTATTCGGCAATGGTCTCTCAGGTTGAAGCCACTGCCTTGTCTTTATATCGATTCGATAGCTGCTCACATCTTGCTGATATTTGACATGGATATGTGGAGGAGCATGATCAATATAGTTGATATAGCATATGAGATTCCCTTTCAAAAAGGGGTGCGATACCGGCGGCATTATAGTTTTTCCCTCATATAAAAGAACAGTTGCGGTTTCCAGCATAACCCGCTAATTTATCAGGAAACTGCGAAACAACAGAATCCAACAAAAGCAACTATAGACCGCATGTGACAAAGTAGAAACTAAAGGACCTCCGGCGCCAGCGAGATGATTTTCATGAATCGTTCGCTACGCAGCTCCCTGGTCACGGGTCCGAAAATACGGGTCCCGATGGGCTGCATCTGGTTATTGAGCAGGACCGCGGCATTGCCGTCGAAGCGTATGGCGGACCCGTCCGAGCGGCGCACGCCCTTCTTGGTGCGCACCACCACCGCGCTGAGCACATCGCCCTTCTTGACCTTACCGCGCGGAATGGCGTCCTTTACCGCTACCTTGATGACATCGCCGATGCCGGCATAGCGCCGGTGCGAGCCGCCGAGTACCTTAATGCACTGCACGCGCTTGGCGCCGCTGTTGTCGGCAACGCCCAGATTGGTCTGCATCTGAATCATTTATTTTACCTCACTGTATCGCCAGGCAATTTCTCTTCCTGTGTGTAACAAACCCGACTTTGCCTAAAAAGCGTTTTTGTGCGTGTTCTCCCTCTTCGGAATTCGGACTACAACCACCCGTCCTCCATTGATCTCCACTCAGCTTCTCGATGAGCTTACGAATTTTCAATTCATCTTTGGATCTGCTTATGATGAGTACTCGATCATCCACAGCGTAGACAGGTGAATCGCTATCTTTCTCCTTCCTTGTCTTTACCCAGGCAACATCCCCCTCGTGAATCCCATAACGCTCCATTGAGTTGCCTTCCGCGATCACGGGGAAATACTTTTCCACTTCAGGATCTTCAGCCAACACTTGGTCAGGCACCCCAACGAACATTTTTCCCTTCGACTTTCTTGTCCTCTCCCAATCCAGATCAACCACAGAAAGAGGTTCATCCGGACCTTTCCCCGGTTCGTCGAACACACCGCAATTGGCAATCGGCAAGGGCGTATCATCCGACACCGCCAGATATTTTTTATAGGTAACGGTGTCCTTTCTCCGCACATAATGAACAATGAGCAAACCCACTACACTAAGGGCCAGAATCTCTAGTACGAAACCCATTGTGCACCCCCTTTGCAAGGCTAATCAGGAGTTACCCATTTGCAATACTTCGGATACGATGCCAATCGCCATTTATCTATGGCTCACTTTATTTCAGACTCACCAAAAATCGGACATTGATCCAAGAATAGTGTCCCTTTCTACAAGCAACACCCATACCAACGTTGCCACATAAGGAACAAGCCTCCTCATGGCCACGGCACGGTGATTTATGACTAGAGGTCCTTCCATATCACGGCCTTATTCACCAATAAGCCATCACCCGACCTTTTCGAGGATGTCCAGGACCCGCCAGGATTTGGTCTTGGAGAGGGGACGACATTGCTCGACGGTCACCAGATCGCCGGGATTGCACTCGTTGGTCTCGTCGTGGGCGTGCAGCTTGGTCGAACGGCGGATGAATTTGCCGTACAGGGGGTGCTTGACGCGCCGTTCGACCACCAGGGTAATGGTCTTGTCCATGGCATTGCTGGCCACGCGGCCGGTCAACCTGCGGTTTTTTTTCGCTTCCTCGCTCATGTCCCACCGCCTACTTTCGATTCGGTCATCAGGGTCTTGATCCGGGCGATATCGCGCCGCACCGCACGCATCTGCGAGGGACGCGAGAATTGCCCGCTGCCCTTCTGCATCCGCAGATTAAACTGCTCTCTGAGCAGCTCTTCGAGCTGCGTCCGGAGCTCTGCGGCACTGTTGGTTCTCAAGTCGCTGGCTTTCATCACATTACCGTCCGTTGCGCAAAGGTCGTCTGGACGGGTAGTTTCGCGGCCGCCAAGGCAAAGGCCTCGCGGGCCAGGGGCTCGGGTACGCCTTCGATCTCGTAGAGCACCTTGCCCGGCTGCACCAGGGCTACCCAGTATTCCACGTTGCCCTTGCCCTTACCCATGCGTACCTCCAGGGGCTTCTTGGAGATGGGTTTGTCGGGAAATACCCGGATCCACAGCTTCCCGCCGCGCTTGACCTTGCGCGTGATGGTACGGCGCGCGGCCTCGATCTGGCGCGCGGTCAACCGCCCCCGGGAGGTGGCCTTGATGCCGTATTCGCCGAAGCTGACCCGATTGCCCGACTGGGCCAGACCCCGGTTGCGCCCTTTGTGCTGCTTACGGAATTTGGTTCTTTTCGGTTGCAGCATGGCTCAACCCCTTGCGCGAGCGGTTTTGGCGGCTGGCTTTTCCGGTTCCCGATCGCCAAATACCTCGCCCTTGAAGATCCATACCTTGACGCCGAGCACGCCATAGGTGGTCTTGGCTTCGGCGAGGCCGTAGTCGATATCCGCGCGCAGGGTGTGCAGGGGCACACGGCCCTCGCGATACCATTCGCTCCGGGCGATTTCCGCGCCGTTCAGGCGCCCGGCGATGTTGATCCGGATCCCTTCGGCACCCAGTCGCATGGAGCTCTGCACCGCGCGTTTCATGGCGCGCCGGAACATGATGCGGCGTTCGAGCTGCCCGGCAACATTCTCCGCCACCAGGCGAGCATCGAGCTCGGGCTTGCGGATTTCCTCGATGCTGATATGCACGGGAATCCCCATTTTCCTGGCGACTTCCTTACGGAGCCGGTCGATGTCTTCTCCCTTCTTGCCGATCACGACCCCCGGCCGCGCCGTGTGGATGGTGATGTGGGCGTTCTTGGCCGGACGGTCGATCTGGATGTGGCTGACGGATGCCTGGGAGAGACGCTTTTTGAGGAAGTCCCGCACCTCCAGATCCGTATTGAGGAGGTTCGCATAGTCTTTGGAATCGGCGTACCACCTGGAGGTCCAATCCTTGACGATCCCCAGGCGTATACCGACCGGATGTACTTTTTGTCCCATACTGACGTGCTCTGCAATGCTCAATATTCGGCGACAGTCACGCTGATATGACTGGTGCGCTTGAAAATCCGGCTCGCCCGACCCTTGGCGCGGGCGCGGATACGCTTCATGGTCGGTCCCTCGTTCACCTGGACCTTCGCTACCCTGAGCTCGTCCACATCCGCGCCTTCATTGTGCTCCGCGTTGGCGATGGCCGATTCCAGGACCTTTTTGATGATTCCGGCGCCCTTTTTGGGGCTGAATACGAGCAGGTTGATGGCCTGTTCCACTTGCAGGCCCCGGATCTGGTCAGCCACCAGGCGCGCCTTTTGCGCCGAGAGACGGACGTATCTGACTTTTGCTTCGGCCTGCATCCGGACTTTCTCCCTACTTCTTGGCCCTGCGGTCCGCCGCATGCCCCCGGTAGGTGCGGGTCAGGGCGAACTCGCCGAGCTTGTGCCCGATCATGTTCTCGTTGACGAGGACCGGGACGTGCTGCCGCCCGTTGTGCACCGCGATGGTCAGACCGACCATCTCCGGCAGCACCATGGAGCGGCGCGACCAGGTCTTGATGGGTCGCTTGCTGTTCTGCGCGACCGCATCTTCCACCTTTTTCATCAGGTGGTGATCCACAAAGGGTCCCTTGCGAATGGAACGTGGCACTGGCTCAACCTCGATCAAATCAACGCGCTTATCTGCGCTCCTGATCCCCTCCTCCCACAAGAGAGGGCGGGATGGGGGTTACTTCTTGCCGCGGCGACGCACGATCATGGCGTCGGTGCGCTTGTTCTTGCGGGTCTTGTGGCCCTTGGTGGGGACGCCCCAGGGGGTGACCGGATGGCGTCCACCGGAGGTCCGGCCCTCGCCGCCGCCATGGGGGTGATCGACCGGATTCATGACCACGCCGCGGACGGTGGGGCGCTCTCCGCGCCAGCGTTTGGCACCGGCCTTTCCCAGCTTGCGCAGGCTGTGTTCGGCGTTGCCGACCTCGCCGATCACCGCGCGGCACTCGGCAAAGATCTTACGCATCTCTCCCGAACGCATGCGCAAGGTGGCATGGCGCCCTTCGCGGGCGATGAGCTGGGCGGAGCTGCCGGCCGCCCGGGCGAGCTGCGCCCCCTTGCCCGGCCGCATTTCGATGCAGTGCACCAGGGTGCCCAGGGGAATGTTACGCAACGGCAGGCAATTGCCCACGCTGATGGAGACATCCTCCCCCGCCTGTACGCGATCGCCGCTCTTGAGGCCCTTGGGCGCGATGATGTAGGTGCGCGCGCCGTCCAGATATTTGAGCAGGGCTAGGTTGGCGCTCCGGTTCGGATCGTATTCGATCCGCTCGACGACGGCCGGGACGCCTTCCTTATCGCGCTTGAAGTCGACCACCCGGTAACGCTGCTTGTGCCCGCCACCCCGGTGGCGCACCGTGATGCGACCCTTGTTGTTGCGCCCGCCGGATTGGCTCTTTTTCTCGAGCAGCGGATCGAAGGGGGCGCCCTTGTGGATATCCGGCGTCACCACCTTGACCATGAAGCGCCGCCCCGGCGACGTGGGATTTGTTTTTACGATTGCCATCTTGGGTTGTTCTTTTATGGAATCCGCCAATGAACGCGAATAAAGGCTAATGCCCGATAAATTCTATCTGCGTAGATTTCGCGCTACCAGCGGTTTTTCGAGATTCGTGCTTTTATCCAATAGTACAGGATTCACAGGATTTTTTTCTTTAAGTTCAATTCGTATCGCCGCGCAGTGGAAATTCAAAACAATCAAGTAAATAATCCTGAAAATCTTGTTAATCCTGTCCTCTGGGATCAGGATCGAGAGAGAAGGGCTGAATGGTTATCCCAGGCCGACAACCCTACTCATTTCCGATTCCAGAGAACGAGAGCGATGTTGGAATCCACTCTCCCCGGTGTGTTCCGTATTGCCCTCTCTGTTCGGTACAAATAGCTCCGAATATTTCGCAATCCCGCTTACTTCAAATATTCCTTTTTTCAGTCATTATTTCGGCTTCTCGGCAGATTGTATGGAAGAGCCCATTTCCAATGTTAGTTTCCTGTTTCTTTTAACCGTAATTTAGGCCCTGGATTCAATAGTTTTCGGCTTGATTGACGTTCCTCCTTCCGAAGTGCATCTACGATACGCCTTAAATCGTTGCCATATCGAGCAGCATGTTGCTTACGATACTTACGTACTTCTTCTACTATAGGATCTTCCATCATCGGATATCCCTCCAAGTTCTTCAGGGGAACATAATTGGGGGCAGATATACCCACATGACTCTACTATTTCAATAACTATCGCGACTCGGTCTCGATGTCAAATAGCTTATAACTGATGACTCGATATACACAACTGATTTCATTTTTGGGAGCCAACAGTGATGAACTGATCTCGACTGATTTGCGTTTATTCGCGTTCATTTGCGGCAAAAAAGAATTTCAATTTTAAAACCAAGAAGTTCTAAGCCTACAACAAAATCAGGTAACATGAGTACTAGTTACCGTCGAGCGGAACCCAGGTCGTGCCAAATTTCTTGTCTACCTGATTGTCAAGTTTCTTGCACTTTTTACCGTTAATCTTCTTCCTGCCGTCATCGAAAACAATGAAAAGCCGTTTTCCATTCGGTCCCAAGGCCAATCCCTCTGCGGCACGTTCGCCGAAACTCTGAAGTTTCGTGGGGGCCTCGGCTTCCTCACCGGGTTTCCCCGACCAGCGATACAGGAACACCTTGCCTTTTTTTCCCTTCGGCCCCGCAAGTATGTAGTATGCGGCCTGTCTCCCGGATTGCGTCCCGGATACATACTCGATGGCGCGTATTCCAAGGTCTCCGAGGTCCAACAAGATAGGTTTTGAAAATTCCGGTTGCTTGCCCTCGTTCAAGACCTCCATTGGGTTGGTCATGGGCACGAGAATTGCCCGCTTGTCGGTCGATAGCGGGTTCCTGAGACCGATCAGGAGTTCACCCTTCGGAGTCGCTGCCAAGCCCTCGATGTTGAGGCCCGATTTCTTGGATGCGAGTTCGGGCTGCTCTTTCTTATCGAGCTGAATCACGTCCTGCAAACCGAGCTCGGCTAGCTTCGGATGATTCGATAAATCCTCTGCAAGCTTACGATAGGGCGTACCTTGCGGCTCACCAGATGCTCCAGTTGTGAACAGAACGTTCCGTGCTGGGCGCAACTTACCTTTCTTATTACGTCCGTGCGAGCCGATCCAAATCAGGTTATCACCGATTCGGGCAACCCCTTCCAAATCCGCCTCCGACTCGGGATGTTTAAGGAATTCGTCGAGCTCGACGGAGGATCGCGGGGACTCGGCCTTAAAATCATAGATGTGGAGCAGGTCATCTTCGTCGTTGGCAACGATGAACCGACCGTCACCCAACAACACAACCGCCGACGCATCACAGGTGCCGGTATAGGTGTCAAGCGCAATCACGGAGCCCGTTGTAAGGACACCGATTGCCAATAAAAAGAATGCCACGTACTTGTTCATCTCTCGTACTACCCGAGGGTTTTGTTAATCACGGAATTCTTTGCGTCAGCGGCAATGACAAATTGGTCTCAACTGATTTGGGGACACCTTGGATTTTTCAAGGTGCCCTTTCTCATGCTTTTTCATATGCCTTTAAAAAATCACTTCGTGAAATACCGGACTGAGTACAAACAGATCTTAAAGTTGAAGATTTCAATCGGCTGTGATTTGGCATTGTCAATGGAGTTTTCGATCCATCCGGGTTAGCTCTTATCATCACAATATGTTCTTTTTCCCCAACGATCTCAAAACCAAGAAGCTTCAGGGCTTTTAAAACTTTAATTTTAGGAGCATCTACGGGAAATTTAGGCATCAAACAGGAACTTGTGCTTCCGCGACAAAGGCCTCCATTATTGGTTCTTCTTCCTCAAAAACCGTGTTGCCGAATGTTTCTATATGGAATTGGATTGCGGATTTGACATTTGAGAGTGCTTCTTCGTAGGTATCCCCTTCACTCACAACGACTCCTTTCAGTCCTAAAGGGTAGGACACGTAGCCATCGGAATGTTTTTCAACTACAACCTTGAATTCTCTCATTTTCGTTTATTCGCGTTCATTTGCGGCAAAAAAGAATTTCAATTACCGACACTGGAGCGTAGGAGCCAGCAGCAATAATCCTGAAAATCTCGTTAATCCTGTCCTATTGGAACTTTGCAATGAACATTCAGAACAGGATCACTTTCAAACCAAACCTCAGGCGCCGCCGCCGAAGTCGATGTCATGGCCGGGCTTGAGGCGCACGTAGGCCTTGCGCCAGCTTGGCCGTTTGCCTGGACGCTGCTTGAAGCGCTTGCGTTTGCCCTTGATGTTGAGTACCTGCACCCGGTCGACCTCGACGTCGAACATGAGCTCCACGGCGCGGCCGATCTCGCGTTTGTCGGCGTCCGGGACGACCCGAAACACGTGCTGGGCACCCGTCTCCGTGGCCAGGGTGGCCTTCTCGGAGATGATCGGACTCAGCAGTATCCGCATTAATCGTTCCCGGTTCATGCCAGCCGCTCCTCCAGCTTGCGGACCGCGCCCTCGGTGAGGACCAGCTTGTCGAACGCGATCAGGCTCACGGGATCGACCTCCTGCGCCGCCATGACGTCCACTTGGGCGAGATTACGCGCCGCGAGGAACAGGGGCTCGTCGAAATCCTCGGTCACGAGCAGGACGTCCGCGACGTCCAATGCCCGCAGCTTTTGCACCAGTTCCTTGGTTTTGGGCGCCTCCAGCCTGAATTCGGGCAGTATCAGCAGACGTTCCTGCCGCGCGAGTTCCGAGAGGATCGAGCGGACGGCGCCCCGATACATTTTGCGGTTCACTTTCTGGGAGTAATCCCGCGGTCGGGCGGCAAAGGTTGCGCCGCCGCCCCGCCAGATCGGGCTGCGCGCGGTGCCGGCCCTGGCCCGCCCGGTGCCTTTCTGACGATAGGGCTTGGCGCCGCCGCCGGCGACCGCGGAGCGGTTTTTCTGGGCCTTGGTGCCCGCGCGTCCGCCCGCCAGGTAGGCGGTCACCACCTGGTGGATCAGGCCCGGTTTGTATGCGGCGCCGAACACCTGGTCGGAGACCTCAAGGCCGGTGCCATCGCCGCTGTGCATCGAGAGCTCCATGTCCGCTCAACTCTTGTTTTTTTGCTTGATGGACGGGACTACGATCAATTGTCCCCCGACCGGGCCCGGGACCCCGCCTTTCACCAGGAGCAGGTTGCGGTCGCTATCGATCCGCATGACCTCGAGGTTTTGCTGGCAGCGGTTGACATTGCCCATCTGACCGGCCATGCGCTTGCCCTTGAATACCCGACCGGGTGTCTGGCACTGGCCGATGGAGCCCGGAGCGCGATGGGAGATGGAGTTGCCGTGACTGTTGTCCTGGCCGCGGAAGTTGTGTCGGCGGATCCCGCCGGCAAATCCTCGCCCCTTGGATACCCCGCGCACGTCGACCTTTTGACCTACCGCGAAGAGGTCGGCCTTGAGCTCCTGACCGGTGGCGAGTTCCTCGCCTTCGCCCGCGTCGAGACGGAGCTCTCCCAGCAGATTGCCGGCCGCTACGTCGGCCTTGCGGAAATGACCGGCCATCGGTTTGGTGACGCGCGATGCCTTGCGCGTACCGACCGTTACCTGCACCGCGCGGTAGCCGTCGTGTTCCTCGGTCTTGATCTGGGATACGCGGTTCGGCGGCACTTCGATGACGGTCACGGGGACCGTGGCGCCCTCTTCCGTGAAGATTCGCGTCATGCCCGCCTTGCGCCCGATCACCCCAATCGCCATGGTCGTTTCCTCAGCTCAACTTGATCTGCACGTCCACGCCGGCCGCCAGATCCAGCTTCATCAGGGCGTCCACCGTTTTGTCGGTGGGGTCTACGATGTCCATCAGGCGCTTATGGGTACGCAGCTCGTATTGGTCCCGCGCGTCTTTGTTGACGTGGGGTGAGATCAGGACGGTAAAGCGTTCCTTCTTGGATGGCAGGGGCACCGGCCCGCGCACCTGGGCGCCGGTCCGCTTTGCCGTATCGACGATCTCCCGCGCCGATTGGTCGATCAGCCGGTGGTCGAAGGCCTTGAGACGGATCCGAATTCTCTGGTTTGCCATTTCGTCACTCGATGATCTTGGCGACCACGCCGGCCCCGACGGTGCGTCCACCCTCGCGTACCGCGAAGCGCAGCCCTTCTTCCATGGCAATGGGCGCGATGAGCTTGACGGTCATCTTGACGTTGTC
>JAIZWN010000444.1 GCA_020443945.1 Candidatus Thiosymbion ectosymbiont of Robbea hypermnestra
TCTCTCAACTTGTTGATAAATATAATGATATTATCATCGATGGTGCTGAGATGCCCTGCGTGAGACCACAGGACGAGGGGCACCAAAAAGAACGTTATAGTGGAAAAAAAACGCCATACCGTGAAATCCCTGGTGATTTCCAACCATCAACGACGCGTGCTGTTTGCGAGTCCGCTATTTGGCGGTAGTGTTCATGATTACGTGATGCTGAAAAACCTGTTTGATCCGGATTTACCTTGGTTCGAGGATATGACAGTACGATTAGCTCTCGGTTTTTTGGGT
>JAIZWN010000445.1 GCA_020443945.1 Candidatus Thiosymbion ectosymbiont of Robbea hypermnestra
CGGCTCTTGGCGTTGCCGGCGCCACCGCACCGTCATTCCGGGTGGGACCCCGGAATCTGCCGCTGCCAGGGACGGCGACCCGAGGCATCCAATCGAGAGCCGTGTGGTTCCGGGCCTTTACGGAGAGGGTGCAAAAGTTGGACCTCACAGGTTCCTGTGACTGGCCATCCCTGGCACCTGGATTCCGGCAATCCCTGCCGGAATGACGGCCAACAGGCGCCTTACCCATGACCCACGACCCCTTTGTGGCTTGGTGTCTTTGTGGCTTCGGGAGGCGATACCCTCGGGAGGGAGAGGGATTGGGGAGAGGGTGAATGGGAAAAACTTCGGGTCCTGTGTGCCTTTGCGGTTCCGATCGATAAAGGGTTTCCATAGGCATTTGCCCCGTCCGAGGGGCCGACTTGGCGCGGTCTCGGGGGCGTGCTACTTTGTTCCTGCTACTTTGTGCCGGGCCGCAACGGCCGGCCGGGGCGCGCGCAGGTATTCCGGTGCCCCGAGGCTATCTTCCCGACAAGCTTATGTCCAACTTCAAGACAATCGGCATTATCGGCAAGCAGGACGAGGCCCCCAAGGTGTGGGAAACCCTCGACCGGTTGGTCAAGTATCTGCGCGCCTCTCGCCGCCGGGTTTTTTTCGACGAGGTGAGCGGGGCCAAGGTGGCGGCACCCAAGGAGCGGATCGTCACGCTGGAGGAGATGAGCCGGCGCTGCTCCCTGGTCATCGCGGTCGGTGGCGACGGCACCCTGCTCCATGCCGCCCGCGCCCTGGCGGAGTTTCAGGTTCCTCTGGTGGGGATCAATCTGGGGCGTCTCGGGTTTCTGGCCGATGTATTACCCAAGGAGATCGAGACCAGCATCGGGCGCATCCTCGCCGGCGAGTACGAGGAGGAGCCCCGCCATATGCTGAGGGTGCGGATCGACGACGAGCAGCCGGGCGGGAATGACTATCTGGCCCTCAACGACGTGGTAATCCATCGGTGGAATCCGGCCCGGATCATCGAGCTCGAGACCTATATCGAAGGCGTCTTCGTCAGCGCCCAACGTTCCGACGGCATCATCGTCGCCACGCCCACGGGCTCTACCGCCTATGCCTTGTCCGGGGGGGGACCCTTGCTGCATCCGGCCCTGGATGTGCTGGCGGTGGTGCCCATCTGTCCCCACACCCTGAGCAACCGGCCCCTGGTTGTGGCCGGCGACAGCCATATCGAGATCCGCATCGCCGGTGATCGGGATCAGATCAAGGTCACCTGCGACGGGCTCACGGCGCCGGACCTGGAGGCCCCCTCACGGGTCTTCGTCACCAAGGCGCCCTGGCCCGCGCGTCTGCTCCATCTCAAGGGACACGACCATTACGAGATCCTCCGCGCCAAGTTGGGCTGGGGGAGGCGTCTTCCGTGCCCGTCGCATCCCGGCGAACCCTGAGCGTACCCGGTAACCGCCCAGCGTTCCCATGCTGACCCATATCCTGGTCAATGATCTGGCGATTGTCAGTGGCCTCGAGCTCGACCTCGCGGCCGGCATGACGGCACTGACCGGTGAGACCGGCGCGGGCAAATCGATTCTCATCGATGCCCTGGGGTTGGTGTTGGGGGACAAGGCCGACGCCGACCTGGTGCGCGCCGGCTGCGAGCGGGCGGAGATCATCGCCGGGTTCGATCTGCGGGCCTGCCCCGCGGCGCGGGACTGGCTCGCGGAGCAGGACCTGGACGAGGGCGAGGAGTGCCTGGTGCGCAGACTAGTGGCGCGGCAGGGACGCTCCCGGGCCTACATCAACGGCCGCCCGGCCACCGGGGCCCAGCTGCAGGGTTTGGGCGAACGCCTGATCGATATTCACGGCCAGCACGCCCATCAATCCCTGTTGCGGGTGGCGCACCAGCGGGACCTGCTCGACGCCTACGGCGGCACGAGCGAGCTCGCGACCCAGGTCGCCGAGCACTATCGCGCCTATCGCGACCTGGACCGCCGGCTGGAACGCCTGCATGCCGAAAGCGCCGACCGGGCCGCGCGTCTGGATCTGCTGCGCTACCAAGTGGAGGAGCTCGCGGCCCTAGGCCTGGATGCCGACGAAATTCGCGGTCTGGATCAGGAGCAGAAACGGCTCGCCAATCTGGGGACCTTGCAGGGAACGGCCGGTCGCCTGCTGCAACGGTTTTACGACGGCGAGCCCTCGCTGTATGCCGAGCTCAGCCAGGCCGACGCCGACCTGGCGGCGCTCGGCGACCTCGACCCGCGCCTGGCGGCAACCCGCGAGCTGGTGGAAGGCGCCGCCATCCAAGTGGAAGAAGCGGCAGCCGACCTGCGCCGCTACCTGGACGAATTGGAGCTGGATCCGGGGCTCATGGAGCAGGTGGAACAGCGCCTCACCCAGGTACAGGATCTGGCCCGCAAATACCGGGTAGCGCCGGACCGGATCCCCGAGACCCTGCAGGCGCTACGCACGGAGCTGGACGCCCTGGAGCGGGACGACACGACCCTGGAGGCCCTGGCCGGAGAGCGTGACCAGGCGCACGCGACATTTCTCGCCGCCGCCGAGCGTCTCTCCGCGGCCCGCGCCCTGGCCGCCCGGAGGCTTTCCGAGACGGTCACCCAAGCCATGCAAGAGCTCGGCATGACCGGCGGCCGCTTCCTGGTAGAAATCACCAAGGTCCAGCCCGAGGCGGCCAATGCCCAGGGGCTCGACCGGCCGGCATTTCTGGTCAGCGCCAATCCGGGCCAGCCCCTGCACCCCCTGGCCAAGGTGGCCTCCGGGGGCGAGCTGTCCCGCATCAGCCTCGGCCTGCAAGTCGCCACCGCCGAGTGCGGCTCGGTGCCGACCCTGGTCTTCGACGAGGTCGATGTGGGGATCGGCGGCGGCGTAGCCGAGATCGTGGGCCGCTTGCTGCGGACCCTGGGCGGAACGCGCCAGGTCCTCTGCGTCACCCATCTGCCCCAGGTCGCGGCGCAGGCCCACAACCACCTGCTGGTCCGCAAGCTCACCCGCGACGGCCAGACCTACACCGCCATCGAAAACCTGGGGGCAAGCGAGCGCGTAGGCGAGGTGGCACGCATGTTGGGAGGCCGGGAAATCACCCGCAAAACCCTGGATCACGCCCGGGAGATGATCGACCGTTCCCAACACTGAACCCCGCCGGTGACCGGCACCTCGTCATTTCGCTCGCTATTGCCGGTCATCACACTGCCTGCCAGGCAAAATATCCCGAAACAGGCCGTCAATCACCATTGACTTCTCTGCCGATTGTAATCATTCTGATTGCAGACACAGCGGCAAAGAGGTCAGTCCGATGTTATCCCTCACTTTGAAGGATATTCCCATGCCCTTGATGGAGCGGTTGCGCATGCGCGCCGCCGTGGATCAGCGCAGCCTGAATCGGGAGGCGATCTGGTTGCTGAATCTGGCCCTGGGGCCATCCGGCCGGGCCGAGTCGAACCCGGGGCAGGAACGGGAAGCCCAACTCGCGGCCTGGCGGACCCTGGCCGGGGACTGGCAAGGAACCCATGAGGCGACGGACGAGGTGGTCGCGGACATCTACCAGTCCCGTACCCAAGGGCGGGAGGTCACATTTTGAAGGTATTGGACACGGATGTCTGTATCGAGATCCTGCGCGGCAACCCGCGCGTGTTGGCGCGGCGCCAGGCAACGCCGGATCGGGTTGCTACCACCTGGATTACGGCCTGCGAGCTTGCCTATGGCGCGGCCAATTCAGGTTACCCGGATAAAAACCGGACCCTCGTGACCGAGTTCCTGTCCACCCTGCCGATCCTGGGGCTCGATCTGCCCGGTTCGTTGCTGTTCGGGCACCACAAGACACGACTGCGCCGCAACGGGGCATCCGTCGCGGATGCGGACCTGATGATCGCGTCGATTGCGCTTGCCCGTGGGGCGAGTCTGGTGACAGGCAACACCCGGCATTACGACCGGTTCGAGGATTTGCCGTTGGAGGACTGGATACGTCGGCCGCCGGCGGGACAATAGAGCCTTGGCGCCTGACTTCGCGGGACACCCCTCGGTGACGGGTCGCGCCGGTTGACCGATTCCGGCCTTTGGATGTTAAATTAGCAATTCGGCATACTCTGAAGGGCGCCTTGCATCTTGAAGGATTGCAGGGAGAATTTTTCAAGGTCCCCTGAATATAGGCCGACCGGGTTCAAACGTTGAAAATTATCGGGAGAGAGCCATGAGCGACATCGCGGCCTTGAAGCAAGAGAAGCAGCAATTGATCGATAAGATGCTCGAGATGCAGAAGGAGTTCATCGAGTACGAGCATAACCACGGCGTCACCGGCAAGGACTACTGGGCCTCCAGCGAAGGGCTTCTGGTCGACTATCGGCAGGAGTATATGGACATGGCGAATCGGGTGGTGGATATCGCCCACGAGGTTGTCGGCTCGTCGCGCAACTGAGCCTCCCCGATCGGGTCGCCCGTGCCAGCGGTGTCGGGTAAGGGATCCGAGTCGAAGAAGGCCTTCTTGTCCGCTCGTGAATCGATTGCCGATAAGGGCCCGTGCCGTGGCACGGGCTTTTTCGTTAGAGCATTGAAAGATCTTCATCCCTGGGACGTAACGCCCGCCCAGGCGCGGGCCATTCAGGAGCGGCTCCGCGGCCGGCTGATTCAGCGGGACGATTTCGCGCGCATCGCGACCATCGCCGGCATCGATATCGGATTCGAGGACCAGGGAACAATAACCCGGGCCGCGGTGGTCCTGTTACGCTTTCCCGGCCTCGAAACCCTGGACCAGGCCGTAGCGCGCCGTCCCACCCGCTTTCCCTATGTGCCGGGACTTCTGTCCTTTCGCGAGATCCCGGCGGCGCTGGATGCGCTCGACAGGCTGCGGGTGGAACCGGACCTGCTCCTGTGCGACGGTCAGGGCTATGCCCACCCGCGTCGGTTCGGCCTGGCCTGCCATCTGGGACTACTCACCGATCTGCCGAGCATCGGCGTCGCCAAATCACGCCTGATCGGAGAGCACGGCACCCTGGCCCCGCACAAGGGCGCGCGCACGGAGCTACGGCATGCGGGGGAGGTCATCGGCTCCCTGCTGCGCACGCGCGCCGGGGTGAAGCCCGTCTACGTCTCCGTGGGACACCGGATCGGCCTGAAAACGGCGCTGGCGTATGTGCTGGCCTGCGCCGTCCGTTATCGTCTGCCCGAGCCCACGCACCGGGCGCATCGGTTGGCGTCGGACAAACAGGCGCAACGGGCGGTGAGTTGCGATCTTTCAGACCCTTGAGGGGTAACCTGCGGTGTTATTGATCCCAGCCATCGATCTCAAAGACGGGCGTTGCGTGCGTTTGCGCCAGGGCCGTATGGACGAGGAGACCGTCTTCTCCGACGATCCGGTAGAGATGGCCGGGCGTTGGGTCCGGGCGGGCGCGCGACGCCTGCATCTGGTGGACCTGAACGGGGCCTTTGCCGGAAAACCGGTCAATGATGCGGCGATCCGGGCCATCGCCGCGCGCTATCCGGAGCTGCCCATCCAGGTCGGGGGCGGCATTCGCGACGAGGCCACCATCGCCGCCTACCTACAGGCCGGCGTTGCCTACTGCATCATCGGCACCCAGGCGGTGAAAGAGCCGGCGCTCGTGACCCGCGCCTGCCGGACCTTCCCCGGCCATATCATCGTGGGGCTGGACGCCAGGGAAGGGCAGGTAGCCATCGAAGGCTGGGCGGAGCTGACCGAACACCCGGTGGCGGCTCTCGCCAGGCGCTTCGAGGAAGACGGGGTATCCGCCATCGTCTACACGGACATCGGCCGGGACGGCATGATGACGGGGCCCAACGTGGCGGCCACGCGCGCCTTGGCGGAGGCCATTGCGACCCCCGTCATCGCCTCCGGCGGCATTACGAACCTGGACGACGTGCGCGCCCTGCGCGCGGTAGCCGACAGCGGCATAACAGCCGCCATCACCGGCCGCGCCCTGTACGAAGGAACCCTGGGTTTCGCCGCGGGGCAGCGAATCGCCGATGCCGAGCCGGCGCGTACAGAGCCATAAGGCATCGGGCCGATTCGCCGCCTGAAGATTCGGGAGAGCACACCGTGGAACAAGACTGGCTGGATACGATCAAGTGGGACGACCAGGGTCTGGTTCCCGCCATTGCCCAGGAAGCGGACAGCGGAAAGGTCCTGATGCTGGCCTGGATGAATCGGGAGTCCCTGGCGGCGACCCGGGAAACGGGACATGCCGTCTATTGGTCCCGCTCCCGCAACCGGCTATGGCACAAGGGCGAGGAGTCCGGTCATCGGCAACTCGTCCGTACCATTCGGATCGATTGCGATGCCGATGTGGTGCTGTTGGAGGTGGAGCAACAGGGCGGCATCGCCTGCCACACTGGCCGCCACGCCTGCTTCTTCCGCGAGCTGCGCGCCGGCGAGTGGGTGCCGATCGCGCCCGTGCTCAAAGACCCGGACGCCATCTACGGGACGCCTTGAGGGATCATCCGATCATGAACGACATTCTGGAGCGCCTGTCCCAGGTCCTGGAAGAACGCAAGCAGGCCGACCCGAACGGCTCCTACGTAGCGGGACTCTATGCCAAGGGGCTCGATGCCATCCTCAAGAAGATTGGCGAAGAGGCCGCCGAAACCCTGCTGGCGGCCAAGGACGGGATACCGGACAAGATCGTCCACGAGGTGGCGGACCTCTGGTTTCACACCCTGGTGCTGCTGGCGCAGCAGGGGCTGGGACCGGACGCGGTGCTGGCGGAGCTGGGCCGGCGCTTCGGCCTCTCGGGACTGGAGGAGAAGGCCCGGCGACGCGGCTGAGCTGGCCGCCAATCACTGAGAAAGGGGACAGGGGCCAGAGGATGGTTTAAGATGGTCAGAAATATGGTCAGGAGGTTTCCGGTATGTCCGTAACTTCGATCGCCGAGGCCAAGACCCGGCTGACGCGCCTTATCCATCAGGCGGAGCAGGGCGAGGCCATGCACATCACCCGCCGCGGCAAGCCCGTTGCCGTGCTGCTGTCCGAGGACGAGTACGCGCGTCTGTGCCGGGGGCAGGAGCAACGCAATTTCTGGGATCTGATCGCCGAGATGCGGGCCGATCCGGCTTTCGAGCCGGTGGACTGGTCCGCGGAAGAGGTCGATGGGTGGCGTGACCGGCGCCCGGCGCGGGAGTTCGAATGGCCCGGGTGAGGTATCTGCTCGATACCAACATCCTCTCCGAACCGGTCGTTGCCCACCCCAATCCGTTCGTACTGGGAAGGATCGCGGCACACGGCGCGTCTCTCGCGCTCTCCTCCGTAACCTGGCAGGAGCTCCTCTACGGCATGTTCCTGCTGCCGGTCGGCAAACGCCGGGAGCGGATCCGCAAGTATCTCTTCGGGCACATCCGCCCCGTCCTGCCCATCATCGGCTTCGAGAAACGTGCCGCGCACTGGCAGGCCGAGCAGCGTGCCTGGCTCCGACAAATCGGCAAGTCCCCGTCCTACCCGGATTCCCAGATCGCGGCAATCGCCGCCGTCAACGACTTGGTGCTGGTCACACGCAATAGCGAGGATTTCACGGATTTTCAGGGGCTACGCACCGAGAACTGGTTCGAAGAAGACACGGGCGGTTCGGAATACCACTGACTCGCCATCCGGGAATAACGCCGTGGATTCTCCGTCCATGGGGCCTGTTCACCGTCGGATTCGGGAGGATGTTGTAGGGACCTATATACATAGCTAGCCAAAGCCACGACTCCGTAACCGTTCAGCCCCCACCGCGTCATTCCGGCAGGGATT
>JAIZWN010000446.1 GCA_020443945.1 Candidatus Thiosymbion ectosymbiont of Robbea hypermnestra
GGAACGGATAGGCCAAATCTAAGGACACGGGAAACCTGTCCTCTACTCTACTGTGAGAATTGAGAACGCCCCCTAGCCTTGTTCGGGCTCCGGTTTGTCGGGCTCCGGCTCGTCCTCCGACGAGGCCGGCGGCAGCTTGACGTTCCGCGAGGGCACCACGGTCGAGATTGCGTGCTTGTAGATCATCTGGCTCACGTTGTTTTTCAACAAGACGGCAAACTGATCGAACGACTCGATCTGCCCCTGGAGCTTGATTCCGTTCACCAAAAAGATGGATACGGGGATACGCTCCTTCCGCAAGGCGTTGAGGAACGGGTCTTGCAGACTCTGCTGCCCCTTCGACATGTCTTCCCTCCTGATCGAGTATTCGGGATCTGAAACAGCTCTCTGATTCCGCGTACCTGGCAAGGGTCCGGTCCGACGCCGATCTCAGGGCGCCTTGAAAGATTCAAGGCGCCCGTGCGGGGCCGGGATGCCCCGCCAGCTTTCAAGGTTCCCCTCGGAGACCTTCGTCCCGGATCAGATGCAGTATCCGTTCCAGCGGATTGTCCTGGTCGAGAACCCAATGGACCTTGCGCTCGGACCTTAGCCAGGTAAGTTGTCGCTTCGCGAGCTGCCGTGTGGCGATTATTCCGCATTGCAGCATTTCTTCAAAGGTATATTCGGCAAATAAGTATTTCAACATTTGCCTATAGCCTACGCAACGCATGGAGGGCAGTTCCGGGGTGAGATCCCCGCGCGCCCAGAGTGTGCGCACCTCCGCCTCGAACCCGCGCGCGAGCATATCCAGAAACCGGCGCTCGATACGCTGGTGAAGGGCTGCCCGGTCGGTGGGCGCGTAGGCCAGCTTCAAAAGGCGATAGGGCAGCGGCCGACGCGGCTGCGTACCGAGCAGCTCACTCAAAGGACGGCCAGTCAGCTCATAGACCTCGAGCGCGCGCTGGATGCGCTGTGGGTCCCTGGGATGGATACGCCGCGCCGCCGCCGGGTCCACCGCGGCCAGACGCCGGTGCAGCACCGCCCAACCCTGGGCCTTCGCCTCGGCCTCCAGCCGGGCGCGCACCGCGCCGTCCGCGCCCGGAAGCCGCGACAGACCTTGCTCCAGGGCGCGGAAATAGAGCCCGGTACCGCCCACCAGCAGGGGAATCCGACCCTGGGCCAGGATCTCCGCGATCGCCCGCTCGGCGTCCACGCAGAAGCGGGCGGCCGAATAGGTCTCGCTCGGGTCGCAGATATCCAGCAACCGATGGGGGGCCCGGCGCAGGATTTCCGGGCCGGGCTTCGCCGTCCCGATGTCCATGCCCCGATAGATGAGCGCCGAATCCACGCTGACGATCTCGCAGGGCAGGCGGGCGACCAGTTCCACCGCCAGCTCCGTCTTGCCCGCGGCCGTAGGTCCCATGAGGGCGACCACCAATGGCGATAGACCCGCGGCTTCCGACATCCCATGACCCCTGCGCTATCGATTGCGGCCGGGTGCGGATGGATACCGCCAGGGGGCCTCAGCGACCGCGCAGAAACAGGCGATCCAGCTCCGGCCCGGAGAGCCTGATCCAGGTCGGGCGTCCATGGTTGCACTGATCGGCGCGTTCCGTGCGCTCGATGTCCCGCAGCAGGGCGTTCATTTCCTCCAGGCCGAGCCGACGGTTGGCGCGCACCGATCCGTGGCAGGCCATGGTCGCGAGCACCGCATCCATCTCCGCGCGCAGGCGTTCGCTACGTCCCTGCGCGGCGAAGTCCGCCAGCAGATCCCGCAGCAGCCGTTCCGCGTCCGCGCCCTGGAGCAGGGCCGGAATCTCGCGTACCGCCAGACTAGCCTCCCCCATCCGGTCCACCCCCACGCCGAGACGCTGGAACAGCTCCCGATCGGCCTCGGCCAGCTCCGCCTCCCGGGGGGTGACCCGGACCACCACCGGCACCAGCAGGGGCTGGCTACGAATGCCGCCCTGGTTCCAGGACTGTTTGAGCCGCTCGTAACCGATGCGCTCATGGGCCGCGTGCATATCCACGATCACCAGCCCGTCTGCGGCCTGGGCCAGGATATAGACCCCCTGTAGCTGGGCCAGTGCATAGCCCAAGGGCGGCGGCTCGGTATCCGCCATGGACTCCTGGCCGGTTGCCGCCGTACCCTCGCCGGCGCCGGGCCGTTGGGATTCGAGGCTGAAGCGGTACCCGCCCGGGCGGTCGGCGATCCGCGGGGGCGCGGGTCGCCGACAGGGCTCGGGGACCTCCTCCGGCGCGGACCTTGGTGTCGCTTCCGCCTGGGCAACGCCGACCGCCGCCGGCGGCCCGTCCGCGACGGGGGCCTGCTCCGTGCGAAGCCGCCCCTCCGCCAGTCGCCGCTGTAGGGTGCGGAAGATGAAGTCGTGGACCTGACGCCCCTCGCGGAAACGCACCTCCTGCTTGGCGGGATGGACATTGCTGTCCACCAGCCCAGGCGGCAGCGCCAGATACAGCAGATAGGCCGGATGGCGGCTCTGGTGCAGCACATCCCGGTAGGCCATGCGCACGGCATGGGCCACCAGCTTGTCCCGCACCGCGCGCCCGTTCACGTAGAAAAATTGCAGGTCCGACTGGCTGCGGGAAAAACCGGGGCTCGCAAGCCACCCGTGCAGACGCAAGCCCACCGCCGATTGGTCCAGGGTCAGGACATGCTCCAGAAAGCCGGCGCCGATGAGCTCCTCCAGGCGGTTCCCCGCGGTGGCGCCGCCCTCCCCCACGGGCGGCAGGTCGAACAGGACCCGGCCATTGTGGGTGAGCCGAAAGCGCACATCGAAGCGGGCCAACGCCACCCGCCGCACCAGCTGCTCCAGGTGGGAGAGCTCGGTCTTATCCGTGCGCAGGAACTTACGCCGCCCCGGCGTGTTGTAGAAGAGGTCCCGCACCTGGACCGTGGTCCCTACCGGATGGGATGTCGGGACCGGCTCGCCCGCCTGATCGCTGCCGTCGCCGCGGATACACCAGGCCCGGTCCGCATCCCGGTGCCGGGAGCTGAGCTCCAGATGGGACACGGAGGCGATACTCGGCAGGGCCTCCCCCCGAAACCCCAGGGTGGTGATGGACTGCAGATCCGCAGCCGCGGCGATCTTGCTGGTGGCGTGGCGGCAGAGCGCCAGGGCCAGGTCCTCCCGGACAATGCCCGCGCCATTGTCCCGGACCCGCAGCCGCTTGACACCGCCCTGCTCGGCGTCGATCTCGATGCGGTCCGCCCCGGCGTCCAGGCTGTTCTCGATCAGCTCCCTGGCTACCGAGGCCGGTCGCTCCACCACCTCCCCCGCCGCAATCTGATTGACGAGCTGCGCCGGAAGCTGCCGGATACGATCAGTCATGGGGGACCGACCTCTCTCAAAATCAGGAGACGGAATGGTCACTATAGCGTCGGTCCGGGTAGTGTTCTAACTTTGTTGTTTCCAGGATTCAGTGTATATACCCAGGGACAACAAAATTACAACACCACCAAGAGGCTGTCTAAAAACTCAAGCCATGCCGCGTGGTTCAGGTTAGCCCGGTCCTACCAGGCTGGCTACGGCCGAAAGCCCCTCGCCCCTGGCGGGAGAGGGGTGGCAGGGAGAGGGGGTCTAAACCATCCCGACCCGATGAATCCCTGGTTGCGACTCCTGCTCGCCTGTTTGATCCCCCTCTCCCCGGCCCTCTCCCGGTGGGAGAGGGAGCGTTAGCCGCGATCTCCGAGGTATCC